>CAZQZE010000021.1:2052-16567 GCA_964597715.1 uncultured Halobacteriales archaeon | reverse complement strand
ATGGGGTGCGTCGGACCCGAGTTCGAATCTCGGCGGTCCCATCAATTTAAGTCAGCTCAGGCCCCTGAGCGGCTGGTCCCCGATTTCGGAGGGGTCAGCATGAGCCGGTCCGGAAGCGACGACCAGGGAGGGGACCACGGGGCTGCAGTCTGCAACCTCTGCGGGTTCGTCATCGACGAAGCAAGAAAGCCCTGCCCTGCTCGTGATGAGGGAGTGTGTCGTTCATGAGTCGCACTGCGAGCCAGTCCTGGGAGCAGTCGGACGCGCTCAACGACCGCCTCGGTGAGCCATCGGCGCTCCGGTTCCCTGAAGACTGGACGCTCTCGGAGAGTTGGCAGCGCGCCCAGACCGAGCGCGACCGTGGCGGGCCCGTCAACGACGCCGAGCGGATGGTCTGACTAGAGGAGTCCGACACCCCCCACCGGGTGACGTTCGCCCTCAGCAGCGCCACGCCTCGCGTTGAGTGCGGTTGTGCGTCCGGCCAGTACCGCAGCTGGTGCGCCCACCTGGCGATCCCCTTCACACTCCAGGCATGCATGACGTTGGCCTCGGAGAAATCGAGGTCGCGCTTCTCGGCGTCCGACAGGGGAACCTGGCCCGGGCCCTCGGTGTGTTCGGCCCGGCCCTGTTCGGCCTGGCGGCGGGCCTCCTTGACGACCGACTCCGGGGCGTCTGAGACCAGTGCCACGGTCTTCCGGCGGCGGTCGTCGTCGACCGGACACAGGTACTCCTCGTGGTCGTGCCGGAAGGCATTGGCCGCGGTCCGGTGCCGAACCCTACCTCAGTGCTCACAGTGGCCGTCCCTCCAGAGGCATATATACCCCTCAGGCAGCAGTCTCGGTAAACGCCCGCGCAGGTATATTCCCGAGTATATATTCCAACAGGGCCTTATTCGGATGTTTTAGTGGATAGCTGCATACCTGTTCGGTATGAATCAAACAAATGCTGAGCAGGCCGTCCTCCAGGCGATCCAGGGCGATGGGGCGCTCACCACCTACGGGTCGGCCCGGGTACAAATGCAGGGTTCAACTGTATACATTGCCGTCCTAATAGAGTTCACGCAGCACTTCGGGATTTCTCAGGGCTGCGAGATAGAGCGTGCGCACCACGCCGACACCGTCTGTCTGGTCTACTGTCTCCGCGACGAGGTAGAGCTGTTCAAGCGGTAGCCGCTAGCTCTGTCGCTACGAGCGACTCCATACGAACGACCCACCGACATCTGTTTTCTTGACTTCCCCCTGCTCGGACAGCGTGTTCAGTCGTCGGTATGCAAGGTCATACGAGCAACCCACCCGCCCAGCGACTTCCGATGTCGTCGCCATATCGAGTTCTCGAACGGCGTCCAGAAACAGCTCTCGCGGGTACTGCTCGCGGAAGCGCCCCGAATCGTCGTCACGGTCAGTCGGCACTACCTACGCTTCCCGAGCCCACTCTATTAGTCTTGAATGGACATCATCCATTCAAGATGAATTGAACGGGAATCTTTACAACCCAGGCTGCAACTACTGCGTATCACGAATGGTGGACCCAGTGCTGAAGTGGGCCGGTGGCAAACGCCAGTTGCTCGACGAACTCTACGCGCGCTTTCCCGCGGACTTCGACGATTACCACGAACCGATGTTCGGCGGGGGTGCGCTGTTCTTTCATCTCGAACCCGAGGAGGGCACGATCAACGACACGAACCCGCGCCTCGTCAACTTCTACAAGCAGGTCCGTGACCAGCCGGGTGAGCTTATTGCCTTGCTCCAAGAGTTCCAGGATCCCGAATCAGACCCTGACCCCGACCGGGAGTTCGCCGAAACCAACCGGAAAGGCAAGGAGACAAAGAACTACTACTACCAGCAGCGGGAGCTGTTCAACCGCCGGCCCAACGACGAGGAGTTTGACGAACTTGAGGAAGCCGCACTTTTACTCTACCTGAATCGGACCTGCTACAACGGACTGTATCGGGAGAACCAGAGCGGGGAATTCAACGTCCCTATTGGCCGGTACGCGAACCCGGACTGGGTTCGAAAAGACGAGATCTGGGCCGCGAGCGACGTCCTCGAAGACATCAAGATACTCGGTCGGGATTTCGAGTACATCCGCGAGTATGTCGAGGAAGGCGACCTGGTGTACTTCGACCCACCATACGAGCCGATGAGTCCGACAGCGTACTTCACTGACTACAGCGCCGAGGGTTTCGGACAGGAAGACCAGAAACGCCTGCTTGAACTGGCTCAGGAACTCGGCGAGGAGGGGGTTCAGGTCATCCTAAGCAACAGCGGCGTCATGTTCGAGATGTATGACGAAGCCGGATTCTACGTCGAGACGGAGGGGGCGACCCGAGCAATCAACAGCGATGCGGACAACCGCGACGAAGTCGACGAGATCATCGCTACGAACGTCGCACCCGAAGACCGCGGCGAGCAGGGACAGATGAAACTCGGGAACTACTGATCCGAAAGCGTCGATTGCCGGTCACCGCTGAAATCCACCTTCTGAATCTGGTCTGTGAACTCTTCAGGGATGTAGCCGTTGAATGTCCCGGTGAACGATGGCGCGTAAACGTAGATGTCGATCTGTTCTGCCTCACTGCCCAGCCGCTTGTGTAACCACCGGAGATACCGCACGACTTGGGTAGCTGCCCCTTTCCCTGCTCGCTTGTTTTTGAGCTCGATGACCGTATTCGGGACCGTTCCGTCCTCGATCCCATCGTCGGTGAAATAACAGACGTCGGCTTCGTCCATGTCACGCGGCTTGAACGGAGAGATCGGAACCTGTCGGCAGATCGCCGCCCCATCGGGCCGCAGAAATTCGGGTAGGAGCGAGGGGTTCGCGGTCACCGCAGCCTCAAGATGGGATTCCGGATTCGCCTCTTCCGGACTCTCGACACCGTACTCCGTCGAATACGGAACTGGCTCTCCCTGGAGTTCTATATCCTCGTCGCTGTCGGGCTGGGTACGGCCCTCTGGTTCGTTCTCCAACAGACGGAGCATCGCCTGTGTCTCGCCAGGCGTCAGCGTACAGAATCCCATGCCCGAGATGGTGTTTGCGGGGAGGGGATACGGGTACTCGCCCAGTTCGAAATACAACTGGTCGGACTCGATGTAGGTACCAGCGAGGTCTCGGTTGTCCTCAAACTGCAGGAGGAACGGCTGGCACACCGCATCTGATTTGTCGTCCTCGTCGTTGACGGTAAACAGACCCGGCTCAACCTCGTCGTATCGCGCTCGCTGAGCCTCGTCCCAGACCAGCGGGGCGTCGGCACCGTGCCCGAGGGGACTACGTTGGCCGTTGATGAAGAACGCACCGTGGTCGTCGTGACCGACGACTTGCCCTCCGTAGAAAATCTCGCGTTCTCGAAAGAAGAAGACGTGGTTGCCCTCCCGGGCACAGGCGTAGTCAGCGAGTGTCGGATAGTGATTGCTGTAAGATGACGGCTCGCTTTCCTCCGGGGACATGTGTTGACCGTAGATACCGCGGTCGAGGTACAACTGGAGCGTTTCCTCGTCGTAGAGGGTGATAAATAAGCCGCCTTGGACCATGACGGCTGTATTGACAGCCACCTGGCATAGGTGACCTTTAAACAGATATTGAACGGGACAGACCCGAACAGGAACGATGGTCGCTTTAGTATGTCTCCGCTCCGCCCGTTTATTGACTAAATCGATGAATTCGTGGCCTCTATGACCTTACCAACGAGCAGATAGCGTATACTCAGAGCTACCTTGCGGACTTCCATGACGGAAGTTGCCGAACAGGGGAGGGCGACACAACCCTTGCGCACTTCGGTATCAACCCGATCTCCACTGCGGACGACGACTAACTAAATGCCCACTCCTGTGGTGTATATTACCGGCGATGCGGGCTACCTCAACGAGGACGGCTACCTGTTTCTCGTCGACCGGACCGACGATATGGTCAGCTCCGGCGGCGAGAACAGCTACCCGACCGGGGTGGAGAACGTCCTCTACGAACACGAACGCGTCGACGAGGTGGCGGTCGTCGGGGTCGAGGATGACGAGTGGGGCGAGCGCGTGGCCGCGTATGTCGTCGGTACCGCCGACAGGGAGACGCTGGACGCGTACTGTCGGAATCACGGCGAACTCGCGGGGTTCAGGCGGCCCCGGGAGTACCGCCTCATAGAGGAACTGCCGCGAAACCCGAGCGGTAAGATTCAGAGGTGCACGCTCCGAGAGCGGGATACCGCCGGCGACGGTTAACCCCGGCTGGGGTCTTCCATCCCCTTGTTCTGCTCGTTCATGTACTCAAGCGCCGCCTGGATCCCCTCGGACTTGGCGATCCGGTAGTACTCCTTGCCGTACTCCGTGTGGTGGCCCAGCGAGTCGAACAGCTCGCTGTACTTGAACATGGGTTTTGCGCCCTGCATCTCGGCAACGCCGTTGACCACGTGTTTGAGGATCCGGACGTTGTTCCCGGGCATCTTCCTGATCTCCTCGACCTCCGCCAGCACCGTGTCAAACAGGTCGCTCTGTGGGACAACCCGGTTGACCATTCCGAGCGCCGCCGCCCGCTCGGCGTCGACAACCTTGCCGGAGAACAGCAACTCCTTGCTCTCGTGAAGATTCATCACAAAAGGGTAGACCAGTGTCGGCGGCACACCCCCCATTCGCAACCCCGGATAGCCGAACTCGGAGTCCTCCGAGGCGACCACCATATCACAGGCCATCGCGATGTCACTCCCGCCGGCGAGGCAGTACCCATCCACAGCTGCGATAACTGGCTTGTTACAGTCCCAGATCGCGTGAATGTGAACCGTCGAGTCCTCGAAGCTGTCCAGCAGGCTGTCCACCGTCGGCACCGGTTCGTCGCTGCCGCCGTCGGATTCGATGTCGTACCCGGCCGAGAAGGCGTCGTCGCCCGCACCCTGCAACACGACCACCCGGACGTCCGGGTCGCTCTCCGCTCGCTCGACAGCCTCACGCAGTCCGGTGATCAGCTCACCGTTGAGCGCGTTCATCTTTTCGGGCCGGTTCAGTGTCAGGAGCGCTAACGCCCCCTGCGTGCGGGTCTCGTACTTGACAGTGTCTGTCATGCGGCCGTAGCGTGTGTCGCCACTGACAAAACTGTTCGCCGTCCCGACGGGCCTCCACAGCGACCACCGACCACACCCGCCGGCTCTGTGCCGAGTTGCCCGACAGCAGAGCGCACGGAGGCCGGTGTCACTCGTACACGCCACACCTCGGCGTCAGTTGTGGTGTCCAGTGGTCAGTATCTGTCCTCGGTGCTCGTTGGGCACCCGCCGTTCTCTGCCGGGGGCACGGCAGTCTGTCGAACCCCGGGGCACACGAGTGCCACGGCAGACACCGGTGTGCCCGAATTATCACGCGTGGAAATTGGGGAGTAAGGAATATATATGTCAACAGCCAACTCTCAGTTGTCGCACTCGCGCGACTTGGGTACTATCCTGCGATACCCACCCCCACCCCACACCACCCTTCGCTGGACTCGCTGACCATGGTTGCTCCCCCCGCCTCTTTCCGGCGGGGGACTGCGTTTCGGATGTGAGCAGTCGCGTCGCCCCCTTCGACGCCGCCACGGTCGGCGCCAATCCGGACCAGACATCTAATTGGTCTGTGGGCGCGACGGGCGCTCGGCTCGTCCTCGCGTAGAACGTTTATACACGACCGAACCCCAGAGAGTAGTATGGTCATCGGAGTCATCCTGCTCGGTTCGCTCGCGGTGAACGCGCTGCTTGCCGTCGTCGCCTTTGCCCGCTTTATCTACCACGACGGCCCCTCGGACGAGCGGCCGGACTCCACGCTCCTGGCCGGTGGCATTCTCGCTGTGGCGGCGGCCGAACTCGCGGTCTTTGGTTACGCCGTCCTCCAGTCGCTCCGGACCGGGTCGCCAGGCATCTCGAACATCGGCGTGTTGATCCTCAACAGCCTGCTCATCCTGCTGTTTATCGCCTACATCGAGCGCAGCAGCCTCCGGGCGGCGACCGCGCTGTTGCGCCCGACACGGTCCGGGTCGTGAGGGCACACGTCGTCATCGGGCTACTCGCGCTGGTCACGGCCCTACTCCTGTCCGGCTGTGCCTGGCTCCCTGCCGAGTCCGGGCCCGACGGGACGACCCCTGCCGTGGACCACGAGGTCACAGTCGTCGAGGTAGTCGACGCCGACACACTCGACGTCCGGATGCCCGACGGTGGGACCGAGACCGTCCGACTGCTCGGCGTCGATGCCCCCGAGACCAGCGCCGAGAGCGACCCCGCGGAGTTCGAGGGCGTTCCGGACACCCGGGTTGGCCGGGCGTGTCTCCGGACGGCAGGTGAGAACGCGACAGCCGCCGCCGAGGAGTTGCTCGCCGACGGGACGGTGCGGGTCCGGACCGACCCGACAGCGGACCGGCGGGGGTCCTACGGCCGGCTGTTGGCCGACGTGACCGTCGACAACGAGTCGTTGAGCCGTGCGCTGCTGGCTCGCGGGCACGCCCGCCTGTACGACACGACCTTCGAGCGCCGGGACGAGTTCGCGACTGTCGAGGACCGGGCACAGGCTGCGGGCCGCGGGCTCTGGGCCTGCCGGTAACTACCCGAGCAACAGGAGTGCCGCGACGGCGACACCGACAAAGACGGCCAGCGCGCCGACGGTCACGACGGGGCTCGCGCTGACCGCGACACTCGCGCCGGCGATGGCGAGTGCGACCAGGCTGAACGCGCCAACGAGGAGTTGAGGCCGGGTACCGAACCCGAGCCCACCCGGTTCCGGGTCGGGGTCAGGGGGTGGTCTCCCGAGTGACTCGTCGACCGCGACGCCTCCGCCGGCCTCCGTGGGCGTCAGGACCTCGATGTCGACCCACCCGGTCTCTGCGCCGTAGGCGGAGACGATCTTGAGCCTCCCGGTCGCATCCTCCTCACGGCCCTCCGCGACCTCGACGCGGACAGTCTGCTCTGCGTCGCTTTCGACGTAGTGGTTCGTGGCGTCCATCCGGGCCACCTCCGAGAGTCTGTCGTCGAGATGGAGGTGGACGTGCAGGGAGGTGCCGTGGTTGACCAGCCTGACGTCGAACGAGCCCTCAGTCTCGAAGCCGGCCGGTGCCTCGACCGCGTGGCGTTTCTCGCGGCTGATGTGAACCGCCAACTCGTCGGGCACGGCCGACCTTCGGCGTGGCGCGGGCAAAAAGGTTCAGGCCGCCGCCTCGTCGCGCATATCCGGCGGCAGGAGGTTCGGAATACCGTCCTCGATGGGGTACCGCTCCCCACACTCCGTACAGACCAGTTTCCCGGCAAGAATCTCGTCGCCGTCGGTCTCTGCCGCCTCGAGTTCGAGTTCCTCCTTGTCGAGCGGGCAACAGAGGATGTCGAGCAGGTCTTCGTTCATACCGGTACTGAGAGGGGAGCGGTAAAAAGCGGTTGGGGTTCCCGCCGGTCACTCCCAGGGTGACTCCCGGACGACCGTCGCCGACCGGTCCGGCCCGACGCCGACGGCGTAGACCGGGGTGTCGAGTTCCGACTCGATATACTCCAGATAGGTGCGGGCGTTTCCGGGAACAGCCTCGTATCCGTCCTCGGCGACGGCGGTCCAGTCGGCGTCGTCCCAGCCCTCGAAGGCCCGGAAGTTCGCCTCGCAGTCGGCCCACCGCTCCGTCGTCGGCGGCATCGTGCGGAGTTCCTCGCCGTCAAGCGTG
Source organism: uncultured Halobacteriales archaeon (assembly GCA_964597715.1). Classification (GTDB taxonomy): domain Archaea; phylum Halobacteriota; class Halobacteria; order Halobacteriales; family Haloarculaceae; genus Salinirussus. The sequence goes on along the minus strand of CAZQZE010000021.1, from coordinate 8,932 downwards.
TAGGAGTGGCCGACCCGCACCTCGTCGAGGCCGGCCAGGACGTCGATATGGTTGACCGCGAGCCCGGTGAACCCGCTCGCTCGGGCGGCGTGGCGGAGCATCGGGATGTCGAGCCACCCGACACGACGGGGGCGACCGGTGACGGTGCCGTACTCGCCGCCCTCGTCCCGGATATACGCGGCGAGGTCCGCCTCCCCCGGTCGGCCACCGTCGTCGGGGGTCTGGTCGTCGACGGCGCCGAGTTCGGTCGGGAGCGGCCCGGTGCCAACCCGCGAGAGGTATGCTTTGACGATGCCGACGACCTCGCCGTCACCGACGACACCCGGCCCGAGGCCGGTGCCGACGGTCGCGCCGCCGGCTGTGGGGTTCGAGGAGGTGACGTAGGGATAGACACCGTGGTCGATGTCGATGGACGTGCCCTGCGCACCCTCGAACATCAGGTCGTCACCCGCCTCGAGCCGGGTGGCGAGAAACTCCCCACAGTTGACCGTCATCCCCTCCGCCTCGAGCCGCTCGCCAAACGCCCGGTACCGCTCGTAGAGCACCTCGATGTCGAAGGCATCGGCCTCCACCTCGTCGTGGTCCTCGACGGAGACCCCATAGACGTCCTCGAGGAAGGCCCGCTTCTGTGGAACGACGTACTCCAGGCGTGAGCGGAGGGTCTCGTGGTCCAGCAGGTCACCGACCCGGACGCCGCGGCGGCCGGCCTTGTCCTCGTAGGTCGGGCCAATCCCACGGCCGGTCGTCCCGGCGGCGAGGTTGTCGTCGGATTTCACGTCCTCCTCGATACCGTCGAGCACACGATGGTACGGAAAGATGACGTGTGCGCGCTCGGCGACGCGCACGTCCGGGTCGAGCCCGCGCTCGCGGAGCGTGTCGAGTTCGTCGAACAGTGTCCGAGGGTTGACCACGCAGCCGTTGCCCAGTATGCCCACGTTCCCCCGGACGGCGCCGCTTGGCACGAGTGAGAGCTTGTACTCCTCGCCACCCTGGACGACGGTGTGGCCGGCATTGTCACCGCCCTGGTACCGGACAACAACGTCCACGGCCTCACCAAACAGGTCGACGATACCGCCTTTCCCCTCGTCGCCGAGCTGTGCCCCGACGATTGTCACGGTCATTACTCCGATTTTCCCGCGTGGCTGGTAAACAGATTACGGTCCGCCCATTTTGTCTCTACGCCAGCGCTTATATAGCCGTGTATAATAGGTATACTATCGATGCGAAATGTGGCCGCCGCCGGGTGTAGCCGGGTGATTCCGGCAGTTTCTGTCCCACGACGGTAACATTTAAATTCGGTCAACACAAGTTAACAGTTGCCATGATAGACCGTCTTGAGAAGGAAGTCGACATGCTGGAACGCCATCTGCAGGTGTTACGGATGGTAATCGAAAGCGAGCCGATCGGGATTGTCAAGATGTCTAACGAGACCGGCTATCCCCATCATAAGGTCCGCTACTCGCTGCGCGTCCTGGAGGAGGAGAACCTGATCGAGCCGTCGAGTCAGGGTGCGATCACGACAGAGGACACCGAGGCGTTCGTCGACAACCTCGACAGCAAGGTCGACCACATCATCGACAAGCTGGAGGGGATGAAAATCGAGGACGTCGCCGAGGTCGAAGGTTAGAGTTCGGGCACGGCGAGGTGGAAGTTCTGGTTGCGCGCCTCGACCAGACAGAGGTGGTATCCGCGTTTTCTGCTCAGATTGACGAAACTCCTGCGTTTGTCCCGGCTCAACAGCCCGCCTTTTGTCGCCTCCGCGGCCGTCTCCAGGGCCTCCGGCTCGAAGAAACTCTCCGTCACGAGTAGCGCCCCTGCGAGGGTGTCCTTTGTCCCCCCGACCCGCTCGGCGGCGGTGATGAGCCCCTCCATCATCCCTGCTGTCGCGCCCGCTCGGGAGTCGTTCAGGTCCGCCACGAACAGCGGGTCCCCCATCCGGTCGCGCAACACGATATCGAAGGTCTCCTGCTCCCGCTGTTCGGCCCCGTCCTCGGTGTATCTGACCGCGACTGTGCCGCTCAGTTCCGCCCGGTCGACCTCGGGTAGCGCGTCGTAGAGGTCGCCCAGCCCGTTGACACTGCCGGTGTCCCTGACCTCGAACAGGAGGTCCTTCACAAGCCAGGTGACGAACTGGTACTCGACACGGTTCCGGATGAACGTGTCGTAGTCCTGCCCGTCGACGGCAACCTCCCCGGCATCGAACTGGGTGTGCTGTTCCAGCCTGAGGTTCTCGGTCACGTCCTCGCGGCGCCCCTCGCCGCCGTGGGCGTCGGTCAGCGTCATCCCGTTTTTCGACCGGTATCGGACGAACAGGTCTGTCCCGTCCAGGGCCTCTGTCGGGCTCAGCCGCTGTTGTGCACCGGTCACGACGCCGAACTCCTCCTTTATCCGCTCCAGTTCCGTCTCCAGGCGCTCGACCTCCGCGGCCAGCCCGTCACGCTCCTCCTGAAGGCCGGTCACCTCCGCTTGCAGGCTCTCCCGACGCTCGCGCTCCTCGGCGAGTTCCGCCTCCAGCCTGTCGAGTTCGGCCGCCCGGTCCTCGAGTTGCTCGCGGAGTTCCCCGGCCTCCCCGGGCTCGGCTGCCTGCGCCGCTCCGGTGTCGACCGTGACCGTCTCCTCGTCCCGGTCGGCCGCGGTCTGCTCCGGGCCGGTCGGACCCGTGTCGCGCTCGGGCGCCGACTGCCCGTCATCGGTACTCCGTCCTGTGCCGGCCGCAGCCGTCGAGGGGTGGTCTGCCCCCGCCGCCGTCTGCCGGGCCGAGTCCGACTGCCCCTCGGCTGCGGTCTCCTCGCCGCTCTCCGCCGGTGACGTCCGCGCCGGGCTCAGCGACGGGACAGCCCGTGTCTCCAACGCCGCACCCGTGTCCCCGTCCCCCTCCTCGGCTCCGGACTCCGCGCCGGCCCCGCCGGCTGTGTCCCTGTCCGCCTCACCGGGCTCCACCTCGGTGGGGTCGGTGCCCGGTTGCGGGGTCGTCTCGCTCGCGTGGCCCTCGTCCGGCCGCACGCTGTGGTCGTCGGGAGGCGCCGGCTCGCCACCCGGTGTCGGGTCGCCCGTCTCCGCCCCGCTACGGTGCTGCCCGGTGGCCCCCTGGTCGGCGGTGGTCTCCTGTACCCCGCGGTCGGGGTTTGGCTCCTCCTGTGGTGTGCGCTCCGTCCTGTCATCCGCAGGGGTCCCGTTCGTGGGGTCGGTCGGCTCCGCGAGTGCGTCGGCGCCGTCCCGCTCGGGGCTGGGCGTCTCCGCCTCACGCCGGCCGGCCTCCGACGGCTCCGGCGAGGGCCCGGTGGCTGTTCTCTCGGGACGGTCGGCCGCCCCTGACTGGTCCGCCAGCCCGGCCTGCTCGGGGTCCGTCACCCCCTCGTCCGGCGCCGCCGGGGTGTCTGTCTCAGTCCCCGTCCCGGCAGGGTTGCCCGTCGGTGGCTCGGACCCCGCCGTCTCGGCCCGCTCGTCCGGTTCCTCCGGACTGTCGGTGGCCGACCCGGCAGTTCCACCCCCAGGCTCGGACACCGGTATCCCGATAGCCGTGACATCCACCGGCCGGACCTCGTAGATCCCGACCTCGTTGTTGGCCGTCTCGAAGGCCTCGTCGCCGTCGACGAGCTGCTGGCTGTTGCCGACGAAGGCCACGCTCATCGAGTGTCCCTGGTGGTAGACGAGGTAGTAGTCGCCGCTGAGGACGTTCTCCGAGAGCTCGACGTAGCCGGTGAACCCGCCGTCGGAGAGTGTGCTGTCGACCTCGGACATCGGCGTCTCCTCGGTGTAATACTTCGCCCGGACCTCGTCGCTCCGGCCCTGCATCACCGCAAGCAGTGGGAGCGCGGGGGAGGGCGCACGGTAGCTGGTCCCGTCTGCGTTCTCGAAGTCCTCGACCGTGCCGCCCTCGGTCCCGACAATCGTGCCTTCTGTCATGTACAGTTCGGCGCCGCCGGCCCGTACGACGCCGGAGAAGTCCGCGTCGGCGAGGCTCCGGAGCCCGCGGTAGCCGTCGGAGACGGACCGCTGCTCCCAGCCGTCGACCCGGTCCGCGACGCGTGTGCTCATTGAGGTGTACAAGCCCGATGCCGGACAAATACTTTGCGGGGAAGCGACGGACATAACTCGGTCCCGGCCGTGTCTCTGTCCATGGACGAGGACATCGACAGCGAACTTGACCGGGATATCGAACCCGGGCTCAGCGAGCAGTACCGGAAGGCGAGTCCGTGGCCGCTGTTCGTGGCGCTTGGCTTTGTCCTCTCGGAACTCGGCGTCATCATGGGCTTTTTTTCCGTTACCGTCGTCGGGATCCTCCTCTTTGGCGGGACCACCGGCGCGATCCTCCAGGAGTCGGGCTATATCGCCCAGTCCTGGCGCGCGATGGTGTCGATCGGCGCCCTCTTTGCCCTGCTGGGGGCGGTCGTCATCGCCACCTGGGGTGAGACGCTTGCCGTTGGCGGGCTGGTCGACCCCGCAAACAGCTTTGCCTACCGTGGGTTTGCGGTCGCCATCTCGGGTGCCATCCTCGCCGCGGTCGGCACGACGGCAAAGGTTGCCAGCCGCCAGCCTATCTGACCACAAACCAACACGCTATTTTACTCCCCTTCTCGAACTGTCGGTATGGAGAAGGACCTGTTCGACCGTGACACCCTGCTCGACCTCACGGTCAACTTCATTCCGCTTGGCATTCTCCTGTTGTTCATCGGCATCTATCTCGTCTTCAACCCCTTCGGATTCGGCGGTCTCGTCTCGATTATCCAGTTTTCGATCATCGGTATCATGTTCGTCGGGCTGGCGGTATTGACATACTACTCCGGCGCGGCAGTCTCGCGCGCGGAGAACAAGGCCGAGGCGGACGCGGCGCTCGAGGGCGAGCAAGAGTCGGAGGCACTCGGCGGCGCGGCCGACACCGACGAGTTCGAGTCCGAACCCGCCGCCGAACTCGCCGACGGCGAGAGGTCGGACGGGGGCGAACCCGGCGACGGCGCGGCTGTTGAGAGCAACAGCGAGGGCGAGGGTGCGGCCGACACCGACAGCACGGCGTGACCGCGGCGAAAATCGCGAACCTAACCTTTGATATCCCCCCAGTCCCGAGAGCCCTCTATGGCAGGAGAGCAACTCCTATTGACGGCCCTCATGGGGGTGCTTCTGGTCGCCATCGTTGCGCTGCTGACGCGCATCGAGGACTGGCGGTCGTACACCCCGCTCGCCGGGGGTGGTGCCGGACACGCCGGGGAGTCCGGCTACGCCCACAGCGAGAAACCCGGCGGGATCATGCGCTGGCTCACGACAGTCGACCACAAGGACATCGGGATGCTGTACGGCACCTACGCCATCATCGCGCTGGTCGTCGGCGGCGTGATGGCATTCCTGATGCGGATCCACCTCACGTCGCCCGAGGGTGCCCTGTTCAGCAACAGCTTCTACAACGCCCTGCTGACCTCCCACGGGATCACCCTCCTCTTTCTGTTCGGGACGCCGATCATCGCGGCCTTCGCGAACTACTTTGTCCCGCTGTTGATCGGGGCCGACGACATGGCGTTTCCCCGGATCAACGCCATCGCGTTCTGGCTCCTTCCCCCGGGTGCACTCCTCATCTGGGCGGGCTTTTTCCTCGAGCCGCTGACCGGCGGGGCTATCGAGGCTGCCCAGACCTCCTGGACGATGTACACCCCACTGTCGGCCGAGCAGGCCACCGCGGGTGTCGACCTGATGCTTCTGGGCCTGCACCTCACCGGCGTCTCCGCGACCATGGGGGCGATCAACTTTATCGCCACCATCTTCACCGAGCGCGGTGACGATGTCAACTGGGCCAATCTCGACATCTTCTCGTGGACCATCCTGACCCAGTCGGCGCTGATTCTGTTCGCGTTCCCGCTTCTGGGGAGCGCACTCGTGATGTTGCTGATGGACCGTAACCTCGGCACGATGTTCTTTGCCGTCGAGAACGGCGGCACGATGCTGTGGCAACACCTGTTCTGGTTCTTCGGTCACCCGGAGGTGTACATCCTCGTGCTCCCGCCGATGGGGCTCGTGAGTCTCATCCTTCCGAAGTTCGCCGGCCGCAAGCTCTTTGGCTTCAAGTTCGTCGTCTACTCGACGCTTGCCATCGGGGTGCTCTCCTTTGGCGTCTGGGCCCACCACATGTTTTCGACCGGGATGGACCCCCGGCTTCGGGCCTCGTTCATGGCTGTCTCGCTCGCTATTGCCGTCCCTAGTGCGGTCAAGACGTTCAACTGGATCACGACGATGTGGAACGGGCGGGTCCGGCTGACGACGCCGATGCTGTTCTGTATCGGCTTCGTCGCCAACTTCATTATCGGCGGGATCACCGGGGTCTTCCTGGCCGCCGTCCCCGTCGACGAGGTGTTACACGACACCTACTACGTCGTCGGTCACTTCCACTACATCGTCATGGGGGCGATTGCCTTCGCCGTCTTTGCCGGCATCTACTACTGGTACCCGATCTTCACCGGGAAGATGTACCAGCGCAAGCTCGGCAAGTGGCACTTCTGGCTGTCCATGGTTGGGACGAACGTGACCTTCTTCGCGATGCTCGTGTTGGGCTACCTGGGGATGACCCGCCGGTACGCCACATACGAGCTCACCGTCGCGGGCGCCCCACTCGACCTCATCACGCTGTTTCACCAGACCGCCTCGGTCGGCGCCCTCATCCTCTTTGCCGGCCAGCTGATCTTCTTCTGGAACTTCATCTCCTCGTGGCTCGAGGCGCCGGAGGTCGACGACGGCGACCCGTGGAACCTGAAGGAGAGCGGGATGATCGACAAGGAGTACCAGTGGCACGACGACCGTCTCACCACGGCCGTCACCGACGGCGGCTCCGCCGGTGAGGAGGGCTCGTCCGCGGACCTTCGCTCCGACGGCGGCGAGCGCGCGGACGGCGACGAGC
>CAZQZE010000021.1:0-1952 GCA_964597715.1 uncultured Halobacteriales archaeon | reverse complement strand
CGCGGACGGCGACGAGACGGCAGGTGCCGCGGGCGACGGGGCCTAAGACACGACCTCGTTTCCGCGCCTACTTCCACACAGTGTTCTTTGGCGGTCCCGTACGGGGCGTTCCCGGCCGTTAGCCTGTGGCGATCAGCACCAGACCCGTGACGAACATCATGGCCGCGACACCGGCCAGGACGAGAAAGAGCAGGTCCTTTTCGGTCATACCGACACGTTTGCGGGGAATGTGTAAAGGCTATTCGTCTGGACGGCAAAGACGCGGTATGTCAGAGGCCGAGGCCGGAACCGAGGGTGACTCGGAGGCCACACCCGAGACAGCGGCTGAACCCTCCGTCTGGGGTGGCAAGCGCTTTGTCGTCCTCATCTACGTTGGCCTCATCGCGGTCACCGGCGTGTTCGGCTACGTCATCGGGCTTGCGCGCCCACAGGACCTCAACCCACGGCTACTCGGCGTTATCTCGCTCCCGCCGACCCCCGGAGGGGTTGCACTGTACGGCATGGTCACGGTCGGGCTTGTGCTTGGCGTCCTCCTGATGGGCGTGAGCTATGTGGCAGAGCGGTACGACACCGCGGCCGTCGACGGCGAGGACGGCCCCTAACGCCCGTTCAGAACCCGCCGCCGTAGCTGCCGTAGTGGTCCGCAAAGACGCTCATAACCTCCTGGACCGTTGCCTTTGCCTTGACAGCCTCGATGACGGCCGGAATGACGTTGTCGCCCTCACGGGTCGCCGCCCGGACCCCGTCGAGCGCGGTTTCGACGGCCCGCTCGTCGCGTTTCTCCTTCGTGCGGGCCAACCGCTCGCGCTGGCGGTTCTGGGTCTCCGTGTCGACCGACATCGTCTCCGGCCGGGTGTCCTCCTCGATCGTGTACTCGTTGACGCCGACGACCACCTCCTCGCCGCGCTCGACGCGTTGCTGGTACTCGTAGGACGCGTCCTGGATCTCCCGCTCGAAGTAGCCGTCGTCGATACCCCGGAGGATGCCGTCCCGGACCGAGCCGTCGCCCATGCCTTTGATCTCCTCGATATACTCGCGGGCCTCGGCCTCCATCTCGTCGGTCAGCTTCTCGACGGCGAAACTCCCACCCAGCGGGTCCACGACGTCGGCCACGCCGGACTCCTCGGCGATGATCTGCTGGGTGCGCAGCGCGACCCGGACGGCCTCCTCGCTGGGCAGGGCCAGCGCCTCGTCGTAGCTGTTCGTGTGGAGGCTCTGGGTCCCGCCGAGAACACCCGCCAGCGCCTGGATCGTCACGCGGACGATGTTGTTCAGGGGCTGTTGGGCGGTCAGTGACTGGCCCGCCGTCTGGGTGTGGAACTTCATCTGCTGGGCCTGTTCGCCGGCGTCGTACCACTCCTCGGTCAGGCGGGCCCACAGCCGCCGCCCGGCGCGGAACTTCGCCACCTCCTCGAGCAGGTCGTTGTGGGAGTTGAAAAAGAAGGACAGCGTGGGGCCGAACTCGTCGATGTCCATCCCACGGTCCAGACAGTCCTCGACGTAGCCCAGCCCGTCGGCGAGTGTGAACGCCAACTCCTGGGCGGCGGTCGAACCGGCCTCGCGGATGTGGTAGCCCGAGACGGAGACAGGGCTGAACTTCGGCGTCTGGTCGACGGCGAACTCGATAACGTCGGTCACCAGCCGCAGCGAGGGTTCCGGCGGGATGACCCACTCCTTCTGTGCGATGAACTCCTTGAACATATCGTTCTGGAGTGTCCCGTTGACCTGCTCGCGGGGGACGCCCTGCTCGTCGGCCAGCGCGACGTACATCGCGTAGATGACCGGCGCGCTGGGATTGATGGTAAAGGAGGTGGAGACCTCCCCGAGGTCGATCCCGTCGAACAGCCGGGCCATGTCGTCGATGGTGTCGACGGCCACGCCCTCCTTGCCGACCTCCCCGTCGCTCATCCGGTCGTCGGAGTCGAGCCCCATCAGCGTCGGCATGTCGAAGG
>CAZQZE010000020.1:0-16765 GCA_964597715.1 uncultured Halobacteriales archaeon | reverse complement strand
CGAGGTCCTGGACGATGTCGAGACAGCGGTCGAAGTTGCCGTCGACCTCGAGGATCCGGGCGCCGTGGAGGCTGGCCTGGGCGACCTTTCCCGCCGCGACCTTCCCCTGCGGGAGGAGCACCAGCGTCTCCATGTTTCCGCGGGCGCCGTAGGCCGCAAGCGCCGCCGAGGTGTTGCCCGTCGACGCACAGGCCAGCCGGTCGACGCCGACCTCCTTTGCGACGCGGACACCGACAGTCATCCCGCGGTCCTTGAACGACCCGGTGGGGTTCATCCCCTCGTGTTTCACCCGGAGACGCTCGAGACCGGTCTCCGCCTCTAGCCCGGGCACGTCGTGGAGTTGGGTGTCCCCCTCGGGCAGTGAAACCCCCTCCTCGAAGGGGAGGGCGGCGGCGTACCGCCAGACACCCCGACGGTCATCCCGGAAATCCGCCCAGGTCGGCAGGTCGGCGTACCTGACCTCCAGGAGCCCGTCACAGTCGTCACAGGTGTAGCGCACCTCCTCGAAGGGCGGGAACGTCTCGCCACACTCGATACAGGTGAGCCAGGCGCCATCCGCGGCGGCGGCGGGCTCCGCGCTGGTAAGCCGGAGGTCAGCCATTACCGGGCCGACGGTCTGAGCAGGCAAAAGTGGGACGGTTGTGGGCCGTGGGACCGCACCCACAGGAGCCCGGGGCGTCGGGGCCTCATACTGCCGGACAGAAGTACGTGAAGACCGGTGTCGTGCAGTGGCCCGAAATCCTGCAGTTTCGGCCCTCTCCGTCGGACGTGGGGTGCGAAATGTTCTGTCCGACAGTATCAGACGTCGGGGAGCGACTCGGGGCCGAACTCGTCGATCCGCCCGTGGACGTAGGCGGTCCACTGGTCGAGTGTCTCGTGCATCAGCTCGCGGGCCTCCGGCAGCGGGGTTGCGGTGTACTGGTAGACGTGCCCGCCGTCGTCGAGCAGCCGGCGCTCGCGTCCGGCGAGTTGCTTCTCCCGGAGCGTCGACAGCGACCGGTTGACGTTCGACCGGTCCCGGTCGAGTCGGTCCGCCAACTCGGCGACGGTGCTCCCTGGCGTCTCGAGCAGGACCAGATAGGTCCGGACCTCGTGGTCCTGGACGCCGAACACACAGGCCAGTACGTCCGCAAAGCCCGGCTCGTCGTCCAGCATGAGTTGGCGGAACCGTTCGGGGGAAGGCTCGCTTTCCATACCCCGTATTCGCGTTTCGTCGGAATAAATAGCCGTGTTACGCGTGGCTCACCCCTCCCCCTGTTCGGCGTAGCCCTGGTTCTCGATACACCTGCGCATCTCCGCGGCGGAGTCGTGGGTGTGCAGCCGCGTGGGCGTGTCACAGTAGTAGGTCCCGCCCTCCTGGCGCAGGGTGACGGTGTGCTCCGAGTCGAGAAACTCCGTGTTCACCACGACCCGGCGGCCCGACTCCAGGGTCTCCAGCAGCTCCTCGGTTCCCAGCTCGCCCGCGTCGATGACGAGTGGCTCGTCCATCCTGTGGGGCTACTGTGGCCATCGGTATGAGCCTTCATCTGTCCGTGTCCCTGCGTGGCAGGTACCACGACGACCGGGGCCGACGACCCGGGGCGTCTTAGCGCGGGACCCGTCACCGCTCGAACCCAGGGTCCCGGAGTGACCCGACCCGCTCCATCGCCCCGGGTGGGAGCCGACGGCTGCCGGCGGCGAGGTTCGCGACCAGGTGGTCGGGGTCCGTGCTCGAGGGGATCGGGACGATACCGCGGGTGACGGCCCAGGCCAGGACGACGCCCGCCGGCGAGAGCCCCTGTTCGTCCCCGACGGCCGCCAGGACCGGCTCCTCGAGCAGTCCCGGCGCCGACAGCGGGGAGTGGGCGACGACCCTGACCCCCCGGTCGTGACAGAACTCGACGAGTTCCGTCCGGGGCTGGTAGGGGTGGACCTCCACCTGGACCAGTGCCGGCGGGACCGAGCCGGCCCGGAGCACCGTCCGGAGCTGGTCGACCGAGACGTTACACACCCCGAGGGTGCGTGCCCACCCGCGCTCGTGGACGGCCTCGAGGTTCTGCCAGGCCTCGGCCAGTGACACGTCCGCCGTCGCCGGCTCGCCGTCGGCGTCTGTCGGGAACGTGAGCGCCTCCTGGCGCTCGACCGGCTGTTCGGCCAGCCGCTCCAGCGCACCCTGGTGGGCCCACGCCTCCGGCCAGTGCAACGTATAACAGTCGAAGGCCTCGACCCCGAGTTCCTCGCGGCTGCCCGCACACGCCTCGAGCAGGTGCTCGCGGCGGTGGTTCGTCCGCCAGACCTTCCCGAGCACGAAGAGGTGGTCGCGGTCGGGCGCCCCGGGCGCCGCCAGCAGGTCGCCGACCCGGTGTTCGTTGCCGTACAGCTCCGCCGAGTCCAGCAGTCGATAGCCCGCGTCGAGCGCCTGCTCTACGGAGTCGACCCGGTCGACGTACGTTCCGCCGCGGTACCGCGAGCAGCCGAGACCGACCGACGGGAGCCGGACCGCGGCGTCCCGGCCGGGCTGGCCGTCGGCGTCGTTCCGGGCTGTTCGCCGCCCGTCGCCCGCCGGCCGGCCGACCGGCGCGGGCACCGGGTCGGCGGTTGCGCCGTGGCCGTCGACGGCGACCGACCCGCCCGCCTCGGCCGCCCGCTCGATGGCGTTGCAGACAGCGACGATGTGGGACGCCCGGCGCCCGCCGGCTCGTGGCGGGTCGCCGGCGGCGATAGCTGCCGCGAACGCCTCGACGGCATCGAGCCGGTCCCGCTCGGTCGGTGGGTGTTGTGGCGGGACCGGGGTGTACCCCCGGCCGGCGCGGCCGAACTGGACGGTATCGCGGTCGGTCCCGAGCGCGCCGGTGTCGCCGAGGTAGACGGAGCCGTCGTCGCCGTGAAACTCGAGCCCGTAGAACTCCCGGGCGCGGTGGGGGACGTAGAGGCTGGCGCTCAGCCGGGCGACCGGCCCGTCGGCAAAGGACAGGGTCGCCTCGACGTGACTCGGCGCCGACGGCGTCCGGTCCTCGCGGGCAGGCCACACATCGAGGCTATCGGCGCTCCGGACACACTCGACGGGGCCGAACCACGCGACCAGCAGGGCGAGCGGGTAGACACCGCCGTCGTACAGCGGCCCCACCTCCAGAAAGGAGGCCGGCCGGTCGTGCCACTCGGTGACCCGGCCGACGTGGGCGTGGGCGTAACAGAGCCGGACCGTCCCCGCCCGCCCGTCGGCGAGCGTGCGGCCGGCAAGCCGCTGGGCGGGGCCGAGCGCCGGCGCACACGCCAGCCCGAGCCCGCGACGGCGGGCGGTCGCCACCACCTCCCGCGCGCGGTCGGCATCCAGTGCGAGCGGTTTCTGCGAGTAGACGTGGCGGTCGGCCGCAAGCGCCTGCTCGGTCACGGCCGCGTGAGCCGCGTGACCGGTCAGGTTCACCACCACCGGGGCGTCGATGTCGGCAAGCGCCCGGTCGAGGTCGGTGAACGCGCGGGCGCCGTGGTCGTCGGCCAGTGCCGCTGCGCGCTCGGGGTCGAGGTCGCAGACGCCCGCCAGCGAGAGTGAGCGCGCCCCGAGCCCCGCTGCGTAGTCGGCCGCGACTGCGCCGGCCCCGACGAACAGACAGTTCACACACAGTCTCGGGGGCGGCAAACGGATAAGTGCCGGCGCCGAGCCCGGGGGAACTTTGCGCCTGCCGCCCCAACACCCTGTGTGCGAGAACAGGGTATGGGGTGGCTCGGGACGGCCTACCTCCGGGCACTGCAGGCTGTTGGCCGCCGGCTCCCCTACGGAACCAGCGTCTACGAGCGCGAGTGGGACGTACTGGTCGTCCTGGACGGCTGCCGGGTCGACACGCTCCGGCGGGTCGCCCCCGACTTCCCGGCGGTCGGCGAGGTGGAGGCGGTCCGGTCGGTCGGGTCGTCGTCCTCGGAGTGGCTGGAACGGACCTTCGACCCCGCGCGGGCCCCGGTCGACCGGACGGTGATGGTGACAGGCAACACCTGGACCGACCGGTATCTCGACGCCGCCGCCTTTGCCGCGCTCGACGAGGTCTGGAAGTACGCCTGGGACGAGGCACACAACACGGTGCCGGCGCGGGCTGTCACCGACCGCGCGCTGGTGGCCGCCCGCGAGCGTGACCCCGACCGGCTGGTCGTCCACTACATGCAGCCCCACCACCCGTTCGTTCCGGACCCGCTCGCGGACGACGACGGTCTCACCAGAACCGGTGCGGCCAGCAGCGAGACCAACCCGTGGGTGTTGCTCCGTCGCGGTGAGGTGTCAGCCGAGCGCGTCCGTGCGGCCTACCGCGGGAATCTCCGGTACGTGTTGGAGGAGGTGAGCGCCCTGGTCGAGAACGTCGCCGGCCGGGTGGCTGTCACGGCCGACCACGCCAACCTGTTTGGCGAGTGGGGGCTGTACGGACACCCGATGCACACCCCGGTGCCCGCGCTGTTGCGGGTCCCCTGGGCGGAAACGACCGGGGCGGACCGCCGGACCCGCGACCCCGACCGCGAGCCCCCGGAGCAGCTTCCCGTCTCACGGGTCTACGGCGGCAGCGACCGTGACCGGCTGGCTGCGCTCGGCTATCTCGCGTAGCCGCATCCTTTTAGTGACAGACCCCCCTGGTGTACGGCGTGTATTCCAAGGGCTCGTACCTATACGCTCGCTGCCCGGAGACGCTGTACCGCTCTGGAGGTCAGTGCCCGCGATGACCGCCCGCTCGCTGTACTTCTCCGAGCCGGGGTCGGTCACCGTCCGCGAACACCCGGTGCCCGACCCCGGTCCCGGCGAGGTCCGGGTCCGAACCGAGCTGTCCGCGGTCAGCCCGGGCACCGAGCTGCTGGTCTACCGGGGGAACGTTCCCGGGTCGATGCGCGCCGACGAGACGATCGACGCACTCGGGGGGACGCTCTCGTATCCGCTGCAGTACGGCTACGCCGCGGTCGGGCGGGTGACGGCACTCGGTGAAGGGGTCGAGGAGTCCTGGCTCGACCGCCGGGTGTTTGCCTTCAACCCACACGAGAGTCACTTTCTGGCCGACCCCGAGGACCTCGTTGCGACGGAGTTGGCGACCGAACGGGCGCTCCTGCTCCCCAACGCCGAGGCGGCGGTCAGCTTCGCGATGGACGCCCGCCCCCGGCCCGGTGCCAGGGTCGCCGTCTTCGGTCAGGGGGCAGTCGGACTGCTGACAACAGCCATCCTCGCCGAGTTCCCACTCGCGGAGCTGGTGGCCGTCGACCGGGTGCCAGAGCGCCGCGAGCAGGCCCGCGCGTTCGGCGCCGACCGCGCCGTCTCGCCCGCCGAGGTCGAGGCTGCTGTCGACGACGACGGCGCGGACGTCGCAATCGAGCTCTCGGGCTCGCCGGCGGCGCTGAACGACGCGATCGATGCCACCGGCTACGCCGGTCGGGTGGTTGTCGGCTCGTGGTACGGCACCAAACCCGCCGAACTCGACCTCGGTGGGCGCTACCACCGCAGCCATATCCGGGTGCGCAGTAGCCAGGTCAGCCGCGTCGACCCCGACCACGCCGACCGGTGGGACAAGGACCGCCGGCTGGCGTACGTCCGCTCCTGGCTGGGCGAGGCCGACGCCGACCTCTCGGCGCTGCTGACCCACCATGTCCCCGTCGAGGAGGCCGCGGACGCCTACACCATGCTCGAGAGCCGCGAGGACGGCGCCATCCAGGTGGCGTTCACCTACGGCCGGGACTGAGACGCCCCCGGTCGACCGGAGATTTAGGTAGCCGGAGCCCGAGGTATCCAGGGATGTATACGACAACGGTGCGGACAGACTTTGTCGCCCAACACTACCTCACAGTCCCGGACCCGGGCCCGGAGGGTGAGCCCCACTCACACCACTACGAGGTCGAACTGGAGTTCCGCGGGCCGGCGCTGAACGAGTACGACTACCTGGTCGATATCGACGACGCGGAGGCGGCGCTGTCGGACCTGGCCGACCGCTACCGGGACACGATGCTCAACGACCTCCCGGAGTTCGAGGGGTACAACCCCAGCGTCGAGCGGTTTGCGCGGGTCGTCTTCGGCCGCGTGACCGACCGGGTTGCCAGCGAGACGGTGACCGAACTCGCGGTGACGGTCTGGGAGGACGACCAGGCCGCCGCCGGCTACGACGCGGCGGTATGAGGGTCGGGCTGACGCTGTACGGCGACCTCGACGAGCGCTCCGGCGGGTTCCGGTACGACCGCCGGCTCCTCGAGGAGCTAGAGGCCGCCGGCGACGAGGTCGAGGTGGTCTCGCTGCCCTGGCGCTCGTACCCCCGGGGACTGCTCGACTCGGTCTCCCCGCGGGTCCGCGACCGCCTCGCGACCGACGTGGACGTGATGTTACAGGACGAACTCGCCCACCCGTCGCTGCTCGGCCACACCCGTGGGCTGTCATACCCGGTAGTGAGTATCGTCCACCACCTCCGGGCCAGCGAGGCCCGGCCGCTGGCGCCGGTGTACCGGCGACTCGAGGCCCGCTACCTCTCGGCGGTCGACGCCGTCGTCTGCAACAGCCACGCGACCTGTGACGCTGTCACGGCGCTCGGCGTCGACCCGGGGGACACGCTCGTCGCGCCGCCGGCCGGCGACCGGTTCGACCCGACCGTCGGCGACGAGCAGGTTCGCCGCCGCGCCCGCGAGGAGCCACTCCAGGTCGTCTTCGTCGGCAACGTCACACCCCGAAAAGGGTTGGACACGCTGGTCGACGCCCTGGCGCGGGTCGATACCCCGGTCCACCTGACAGTGGTCGGCCGGCCCGTCGACCGGGAGTACTACGAGAGCGTACGCGCTCGCGCCCGCGACGACGGCCTCGCCGACCGGGTGACCTTCGCCGGGGAACTGTCCGACGACGCCCTCGCGGCGACGCTGCAGGAGAGTCACGTGCTCGCCGTCCCCTCGCGCCACGAGGGGTTCGGGATCGTCTACCTGGAGGGGATGGGGTTTGGACTGCCGGCCGTCGCCAGCGCCGCCGGCGGGGCGGCGGAGGTTGTCGCCGACGGCGAGACGGGCGTGCTCGTCGACCCCGGTGACTCCGCGGCGGTCGCCGAGGCCCTGAACGCGCTGGGCCGGGACCGTGACCGCCTGGCCCGGATGGGGGCGGCCGCACGGGACCGCTATGACGCTCACCCGGACTGGTCGGAGACCGCAACCCGGGTCCGGTCTCTGCTGGCTCAGGTCGCACGAGCCGGCGGGGCGGGTCGGGACGCCGACACGGACACCGGCCCGAGCGGGGACGCCGGCCGGGAGGCACGGTCGTGACCGACACCGACTTCCAGCGGTATCTCGCCGCAAAGCGAGGCGTCGACGACCGCGGGCTGGACCGGCGCCTGCTCGACCGCCTCTCCGCGGGGCTCGCGGCGGCCGACGACGAGACGCTCCGGGTCGTCGAGGTGGGTGCCGGGGTCGGCACGATGGTCGAGCGCCTCCTCGAGTGGGACCTGTTGCCGCCCGGCCGGACACACTACACGGCCGTCGACGTGGACCCCGACAGCGTCGCCACAATCCGCGACCGTCTCACCGAGTGGGCCGCCGGCCAGGACCTGACGGTCGCCGACGCCGGCGACAGGCTCCGGCTGTCCGGCGACGACCGAACGGTTCTGGTCGACCCGGTCGTCGCCGAGGCGACAGCCTACCTCGGCGGCGCGGACGGGACCGACGCGACAGACCGCGAGAAGCCGGACCTCCTGGTCGGGATGGCCCTGCTCGATGTGCTGGGGCTGGACCGGCTGGCTGCCCTGCTCGACGGGCTCGCACCCGGTGGCTGGTACTACTTCCCGGTCACCTTCGACGGCGCGACACGGTTTGCCCCGGCCCACCCCGCCGACCGGGCGGTCGAGCGACACTACCACCGGCACATGGACCGCAAGCCGGGCGGGGATAGCCACGCCGGCACCCACGCGCTCGGCCGTCTCCAGGCGATGGACCGGGTCGCGTGGGTGGACGTGGCCGGCTCGGACTGGGCGGTCCGGCCGGTCGACGGCGAGTACCCCGACGACGAGGCCTACGTCCCACGGCACGTCCTCGCCACCGTCGAGGAGGCAGTCGGCGAGGTGGCGGGGGCGGGGTTCGAGCCGACGCTTTCGGAGTGGCTGGAGTGTCGGCGCCGCCAGCTTGCGGCCGCCGAACTGGTCTACACCACCCACCAGGTGGACCTGCTCGGCCGGGTTCAGGGGCCGTGAGCCGGGCGCTCACCCCCGCGTTCGATTTCAAAACACCAATACGCGATGCGCCCCTACAGGAGTAGCGTGACAAACACGCAGGTTACTCTGATCCAGATCGATAACTACGGGCCGTGGACGACAACGCCGGAGCCGCGCCGCGAGGTCGACCTCCAGACGCTGCAGTCCCGGATCTACGCTGATGTCTCCCAACTCGTCGGCAACCGCGAAGGGTACGCCTTCTTCGGTCGCTTCGACAACATGGTCACCGTGACCAACGGGCTCGACACGGCGGCCCACCAACTCATCCAGGAGTCGCTGGGCAACCGATACCCTGTGACCGCGAGTATGAGCGTCGCGGTTAGTTCCTCGCCGGCGGAGGCGCTTGGGACCGCGTCCACCCGCCTCCAGGACGCCGGCTCCGCCCAGGACAGCGAGCGCCAGGAGGTGCTCCGCGGTGAGACCATCCCCGAGACCGAGCGCACCGAGACAGACCTCCAGATCGCTCACTTCGATGTCGACGACGTGACCGGGAAGTACACCGACCAGCTCAACGAGTTTGACACCTTTATCCAGGTCGAGCAGGGCTACGCCGAGCTGATGCGCTACATGCGGAAGGTCCACGACTCGGTGGCGTTCTTTGTCGGCGGTGACAACATCATCGCCGTCTGCTCGGACATGGACGAGCGGGACTACCGCGACGCTGTCGCCCACGTCGAGGACGCTGTCGGCGTCGAACTCAGGGTCGGCGTCGGCCGCGCCCGCACCCCACAGGCCGCCGGGATGGACGCCAAACACGCCCTCGAGGACTGCCGGGAGGACGACTACACCGCCGAACTCGACTGGTGACCGACACCCAGGCCGGGCGTATCACTTACCTTCGTCGCGTGTGAACGTCTCACATGTCCTGGACACGCCGGCGCGACCTGGAGGGCGGAAAGGAACTCGGTGTCTGGCTGCTGCGGACCGACGGTCGCGTCGTCGAGGAGCTGTACGTCGAGTCCCACGAGTACCGCGGCGGTGACTTCGACGTGTACACGGCGACACCCGACGGCGAGTGGACGCACGTCGGCGAGTACGGGGCGGCCACGGACGCCTTTGACGCCGCGCTCGCCTACATCGAGGACAGCGACCACCCGACAGACGGGCGGTGACCGCCCGGCGAGGGGAAACCGGTTTGACGCCACAACGCCGACCGCACGCATGGACCTGACCTCCGGACAACTCCGCCGGGGTGCCGAACTCGGCGCGGCGCTGGCCGGCCTCGTCCACCTGGTCGCCCCCGGTCGCCTGCTCGCAACCGCCCGCTGGGGGTACGACACCGTCCTCGCCGTCGAGTTCCGCCCTCGCGACCCCGCGGTCCGGCGGGTCCGGCTGCTCGGCCTCTGTTTTCTACTCGTCGCCGCCCTCTCCGCCCGGCTTCGCCGGGTCGACTAACCCCCCTATCCCTCCTCGTACCGCTCTCTGAGCGCCTCGGCCAGCTTTTCGGGCTCGTCGTACCGCTGCTCGACGGTCAGGTCGTCCCCGACACTGACCGCGCCACCCTCGACCACGTCCGCACAGACCCCGCCACGCTCGCCGCCCAGGGCCTCCGCAACCCCCGTCTCGCCGGCGACCTGTTCGACGTGAGCACACGGCGGGCGCCGCCGGGTCCCCTCGAAAACCGCCCCGCCGACCCGAAAGCGGGCCTGCAACAGGTCCACCACGTCGGCGTCGACGACGATATTGCGGCGGTGTCGGCCGTCGGTCAGGTCGATACCGTACTGCTCGTCGATCCGTGCGAGCGCCCGACTGTCCACCAGGGTCACCTGACAGACGTCGTACGGCGAGTAGTAGCCCTCCCCGGCGAAGTAGCGGTCCCCCCGCAGGCCGCCGTCGGCGACCGCAGTCACCGACCTGTGGGCCTCCATCGGCTCCCCGCCGGCGGGGGCGGTCCAGAGCCGCTTCACTGTCGACATACCACTTACTGGTGCTGCACGGGCAAAAACCGTCGCCGACAGGGGCCAGACAGGGGGCCGGACCCCCGAAACGGCATGTGCCGGTGTTTGGACACGACGACTTTTGCTGTTCCACCACGTAGATACACCTGTGACTGACGGTCAGCCGGAGCCGCCGACCCCGACCACAGTTCCCGCCCCACGAGCGTGCCTGGAGGGTGAGCGCAGAGCGGCGCCCGCCGCCGGAGACGAGGTGTCGGGGGCGGTTGTCTGGCACCGTGAGGAGCTCCGGATGCGTGACCACCCGGCCGTCACCGCAGCGACGACCGCCGCCGACGTTGTCCTCCCGCTGTTCGTGTTCGACCCCGGATTCTACGGGGACGACGGGCTGGCCTGTGACGCCCGGGTCCGATTCCTCCACGAGTGTCTGTTCGACCTGGACGACCGCTACAACACCGCAAGCGCCGGGCACGCCGGTCTCACCTACGCCCACGGCGACCCGGTTCCGGTCCTGGAGGCCCTCACCGACGCCGGCTGGACGGTGTTCGCCTCACAGACCCCGACCGGCCGATACGGGCTTGCGCGTGACCGGCGGGCCTCGGACCTCGGCGTTCGGTTCGTGTCGGGGGATGGCCTCCGCCGGGGGGTCGAACGCACGCGGGACAGGTGGAGCGACCACGTCGAGGACTGGTTCGAGGACGACCAGTACGAGCCCTCGCTCGAGGACACCCTCCTGACCGGTCTCGACACCGGGGTGACCGTCGAGGATATCGAGACACATTACGACACCGACCCGAGCAAATCACAGGTCCCCGACGGCGGAACGACCGCCGCCCGGGAACAGTTGGAGGCGTTCGTGACTCGGGTCACCGACTACCCCGGAAACATCTCCTCACCGCTCGACGCCCGGGACGGGTGTAGCGGGCTCTCCCCGTACCTCCGTTTTGGCTGTCTCTCGACCCGACAGGTCTACCAGTACGTTCAGGCCCACACCGAGCCGGGTCGCGCGCGGGATATGTTCGTCTCGCGTCTGTTCTGGAACCGCCACTACAACCAGAAACTCGAGGATTGGCCGGGCTGGCTGGACACGGCGGTCAACCCGGAACTGGAGGGGTTCAACCGCGAGCACCACGACCCGGCGCTGGTCACGGCCTGGAAGGAGGGCCGGACGGGCTACCCGATGGTCGATGCGGCGATGCGGTGTCTCCGCGAGACCGGCTGGCTCAACTTCCGGATGCGGGCGATGGCCGTCAGCGCCTACTTCCACCTCCTCCAGCAGCCCTGGCAGATCGGCGCCGACTGGTATCACCACCACCTCATCGACTCGGACGCGGCGATCAACTACACCCAGTGGCAGTCACAGGCCGGGCTGGTCGGGAAACCCACCCTCCGGCTGTACAACCCCCGCAAGCAGGTCCGGGACCAGGACCCCGAGGGGGAGTGGGTCCGGCGCTGGGTGCCGGAACTCGAGGGGCTCCCGCCCGAACATCTCCCCCAGCCCGAGAAAACCCCCCCGAACGTGCAGGCGGCGTGTGGCGTCAGCATCGGTGACGGCCCGGACGCGGACTATCCCCGCCCGGCGGTCGAGTACGAGGCGGCAAAGGAGCGGTTCTGGCGCCGGTACGAGGCGGTGAAACCGGCCGCCGCGGCCCGGCTTGCCGACGAGGAAATCGCCAAACGCGCCTCGCTCTCACAGGGGGTATCCGGGGCAAAGGCGATCGCCGAAAAACACGGCACAGACGCCGACGCCGAGACACAGACCGACCTCACAGCCTTCTAACCGACGGTCGCGGCCAACAGACCTCACACACCTGACTCACGAGTGTTCGGCAAGCCAGGTCAACAGGCCGTTCTGGGCGTGCATCCGGTTTTCGGCCTGGTCCGGCAGCCACCTTTTTACTCGGGTCGCCCGCTCACTGCGTTCGCTCCGACCCGGGTACAAACGTGGGTGAAAGAGCGCTCCTCGGTTTTGCTCACGAGTGTTCGGCAAGCCAGGTCAGCAGGCCGTTCTGGGCGTGCATCCGGTTTTCGGCCTGGTCCCAGACGATGGCGTTGTCGCTCTCGAGGGCGTCGTCGGTGACTTCCTCGCCGCGGTGGGCGGGCAGACAGTGCATGAGCGGCCGGTCGCCCAGCAGGTCGGTCGTCACCTGAAACCCGTCGAACGCCCGGAGTTTCTCCTCGCGCTCGTCCTCCTGGCCCATCGAGACCCAGACATCAGTGTAGACGGCGTCGGCGTCGGCCACGGCAGCCTCGGGGTCGGCCGCCCGCTCGGGTGGGTTGCCGAGCGCGGCCGCCCGCTCGTAGACGGCGTCGTCGACCCCGTACCCCTCTGGGGTGGCGAGGGTCACGTCCAGCCCGACCATCGCCGCGCCGAGCACGAACGACTGGCAGACGTTGTTGCCGTCGCCGACCCACGCGACCCGGGCGTCGAAGCCGAACGTCTCGCGGACGGTCAGCAGGTCAGCGAGTGTCTGGCAGGGGTGGGCGCTGTCGGTCAGCCCGTTGACCACGGGGACGGTGGCATACGCGGCGAGTTCCTCGATATCGCTGTGGTCGAACACCCGTGCCATGATGAAATCGGCGTAGCGGGAGACCGCACGGGCGGTGTCCCGTATCGGCTCGCCGTGGCCCAGGTGGATGTCGTCGGGGCCCAGGAAGATAGCGTGGCCGCCGAGTTGGGTCATCCCCGTCTCGAAGGAGACCCGCGTGCGCGTCGAGGGTTTCTCGAATATCATCGCGAGGGTCCGGCGGGCAAGGGGGTCACCCGCGCCCGGGCCGGCGGCTTTGAGGTCGGCTGCACGGTCGAGCACGGCCTCCAGGTCCGCGACGCCCAGGTCGTCGATATTGACGAGGTCCACGGTCAGCCCTCCAGCAGGCGCTCGGTGACGCTCTCGAGGATGGTCACGGTCTCGTCGTACTCGGCCAACCCGAGGTGTTCGTTCGGCGAGTGGTCCAGGTCGGAGTTGCCGGGGCCGTAGGTGACCATCGGACAGTCCCAGTGTTGGGCGTAGACGTTCATATCGCTGGTGCCGGTCTTGCGGAGCAGCCGGGGGTCGCCACCGCGCCCACGGATGGCCGCCCGGAACGCCCGCGCGACGGGGGTCCGGGGGCTCTGCATCACCGGTTCCACCTTGTCGTCCCAGTGGACCGTCCCCAACTCCAGGTGGCCGTCGGCGATCTCGCGGACCTCGTCGGTGGTAAACTCCGGGGGGACCCGTAGTTGTACGTCGATGGTCGTCTCCACGGAGAGCCCGTCGTCGGTGATCCCGCCGTCGAAGGAGACCGGCTTTGTGGTCACCCGCTCGAAGACGGGGACCCACTCGTCGTGGCCGAACTCCGCCTCGACGCGGTTCCACCACCCGATCCCCTCCTGGATGGCGTTTTGGTCCGGCCGCGAGGAGTGGCCCGACTCGGAGGTGGCGACGTAGGTCCCCCCGAGCAGTCCACGGTACCCGAGGGTGATCCCCTCCCAGCCGGAGGGCTCACCGTTGATCACCGCCTCGGGGGCCGGCCGGTCCTCTGCGAGGTAGCGGCCGCCGCGGGAGTCGACCTCCTCGCCGACGACGCCGGCAAAGCTCGCACCCGTCCGGACCGCGGCGACGGCCATCGCCGCCAGGGGGCCTTTGGCGTCGACGCTCCCCCGGCCCCAGAGCACGCTCACCGTTCCCGCGGCCTCGATGCCAGTTGGCGGCTCGTCGTCCCCCCAGCGGACGTCGACGTGGGGCATCTCCTCGACCCGGACCGGGATGTCGCCGGGGACGGTGTCGATGTGAGAGGTGAGGAGGACGCCGTCGTCGGCGGGCGCCCGGAGGTTCCCGACCTCGTCGATGTAGGCCTCGCGGCCGTGGCGCTCGAAGTAGCTGTTCAGCTGCTCGGCGCAGGGCCGCTCGTCGCCGGTGACCGAGGGGACCGAGACCAGCTGCTCCAGCAGTTCCCGGGGCTCGGTCCCGGCGCGCTGGGTGGTCGTCATCCGACCACCTCAGCCATCGCCTCGACCACGCGGTCGGCGTGGCGGCGTTCGAGCGTCAGCGGTGGGAGCAGCCGCACTACCGTCCGGCCGGCGGGCAGCGCGAGCACTCGGTGGGTTATCGCCAGCTGCTTCAGATAGCGGTTGGCGCCCCGCTTGACCTCGATGCCGACCATCAGCCCCTCGCCGCGGACGTCGCGGGCGTTGTCGAGCGTCGCCTCGAGTTCCTCGCGCAGGTACGTCCCCACGTCCGCGGCGTGGGCGGGAACCTCCTCTTCGACGACCGTTTCGACGGTCGCCTTCGCGGCCGCCGAGATGACGGGGCCACCCGAGAACGTGGAGGCGTGGGAGCCGTAGTTCTCGGCGACCCAGTCCCGGCACAGCGTCGCGCCGACGGGCAGGCCGTTGCCGAGTCCCTTGGCCGCCGTGAGCATGTCCGGGACGACGTCGGTCCACTCGGCGGCCCACAGCGTCCCCGTCCGCCCCATCCCGGTCTGGACCTCGTCGAAGATCAGGGCCGCACCCTGCTGTGCGGTGTGGACGCGGGCGGTCTGGAGGAACTCCTTCGTCGGGGGGTTGATCCCGCCTTCACCCTGGATGGGCTCGACGATCACGGCGGCGGTCTCGTCGTCGACCGCCTCGGCCATCGCCTCGCTGTCGCCGTAGGGGACGAACTCGACGTCACCGATCAGCGGCTCGTATGGTTTCTTGTACTTCTCCTTCCAGGTCGTCGACAGCGCCCCCATGGTGCGGCCGTGAAAGCCCTGCATGGTCGCGATGATCTTCGTCCGGTCCTCGTCGGTGGCGGCGCGGGCGAACTTCAGCGCGGCCTCGTTTGCCTCTGTCCCGGAGTTACAGAGCCAGGTCTTCCCGACATCGCCGGGGGCCGTCTCGGCTAGTAGCTCGTACAGCTCCGTCCGAACCCCGACGGGATAGGAGGCCTGGACGTAGGTGAGTCGGTCGAGCTGGTCACGGACGGCCTCCTGGACAGCCGCGTGGCCGTGGCCCAGCGGAACGCAGGCGTAGCTGGCGCCGGCGTCGAGATACTCGGTCCCCGCGTCGTCGTAGAGGTAGACGCCGTTGCCCTCCACCATCCGAATGGGCTTCTCGGCGAAGACGAACCCGCTCATGTGTCCTCTCCCAGGGCGCCCGGATAGATATGTGTCCCGTCTCCCTCCAGAGCGGTCATCACCGGCCGGTCGATATTCGCGTCGGCGACCACGACCTCGGCGGCCCCACCGTCCAGAGCCTCCCCGGCGGCCATCACCTTCCGACCCATTCCACCCGTCACGACCGATTCGAGGTGGTCCCACTCCGCGGGGTCGTCGACCTCGCGGACCAGCGTGCTCCGGTCGTCCGGGTCCTCGAGGATGCCCGGGACGTCCGTCAACAGCAGTAGCGTCGCGTCGAGCGCGCCGGCGACCGCCGCCGCCGCGCGGTCGGCGTCGGTGTTGACGGGGGTGACCGTCGCGCGTCCTTCGTCGTCCTCCGCGCCGGCCATCGGCGGGCTGACGACCGGCGTGTAGCCGTCGGCGACCAGCCCGGCGAGCAGGTCAGCGTTGACCTCCTTCGGCGTGCCGGAGTGGTCGCCCCGACGAATCCTCCGTTTGCCGTCCTCGACGACCCGCACGGCGGACTTGCGGGGGCCGTACAGGAGACCGCCGTCGACCCCCGAGAGGCCAACGGCGTCGACACCCTCGCTCCGGAGGGCCGCGACGAGTTCGGTGTTCACCAGGCCGGGCATCACCATCTCGAAGACCTCCATCGTCTCCTCGTCGGTGAACCGCCCCGTCACCCCCGAAGGGGTCTCGACGTACTCCGGGTCGACCCCCAGGCGCTCGAGGGTGTCGTCGACGGCCGTCGAGCCGCCGTGGACCACGACCACATCCTCGGCGTCGCGGTCCCCGCCCTCGGCGTTGCTTTTGACCAGTGCCGCAATGTCCGTGAGCGCGCCCGCAGGGTCGACCGCACGGGCGCCCCCGATCTTGATGACTATCATGGTGCGCCAACAGGGTGTAGCCCGCGAAAGTCCAGGCCGGCTGTCTCCTCGATGCCCAGTGCCAGGTTGGCGGCGTGGACGGCCTGGCCCGCGGAGCCTTTCAGCATGTTGTCTATCGCGGCGAAACAGACGATACGCCCGTTCGAGGGGTCGCGTTCGAAGCCGACCTCGGCGCGGTTGGTGCCCGCAACCGCCTTTGGCTCCGGGTAGCGGTAGACCCCGCCGCCGCCCGCGACCAGTTCGACGAACGGCTCCGCCTCGTAGGCACCCCGGTAGGCCCCCCAGAGGTCGCCCTTCGAAACCGGCTCGCCGGGAAAGACGTGACACGTCGCGGACGCGCCCCGTGTCATGTCCACCGCGTGCACGGTAAAGGAGACGTCCAGGCCGAGAAACTGCTCGATCTCGGCCTCGTGGCGGTGGCCTGTCGGGGCGTACGGCCGGACGACGCCCGACCGCTCGGGGTGGGCGGCGGCCTCCCCGCCGCCCGCGCCACCCTCGCTGGAGCCGACCTTCACGTCGACGACAATCCGCTCCTCGCCGGTCAGCACGCCCGCCTCCACGAGGGGCATGAGCCCGAGGATCGTCGCGGTGGCGTTACAGCCGCCGGCGGCGACCAACCCGGCACCCGGCAGCGCCTCGCGGTTGAGTTCCGGCAGGGCGTACACCGACTCCGCGAGGAGTTCCGGCCGCTCGTGGCCGTCGTACCACTCCTCGTACTGGGCCTCGCTGTCGA
>CAZQZE010000019.1:0-17073 GCA_964597715.1 uncultured Halobacteriales archaeon | reverse complement strand
TCGGTGTGAAAACTCGTGGTCCATTGGTGTATGAAACAGTTCAGTCAGCGGTGGGATTACGCTGTTCAGCGGTGGGTACCTGTTCGTCCGCGTCGTGTGAATCGTCACGCAACCGGAGGAGACTGTACGCTGCGGCGACGGCCGCAACTGCGATACCTGCGACGTGTTTTCTGTTGGCTTTCATCTACATCTGACACAATGTCGGAAACAGCATTAAAACGAAAACCACTGTTTCAGACGGAGCGACACTGTCGGAGCGCGACGGGTTGGCGGTGTCAGCGTGTCGTTGATTGGCCTCATATCGGGCTTTGCTGCCAACTCATGTAGACGCTCTGTTTCCGGAACAGGTACCCCTGAGTAACCGCGGTGACGTAGACCGCGGTCTGGAAGATGAGATACGGGCCGAGCGTCAGCGCCGCCAGATACACCGCGGGGTTGTGCGAGAGCCCGTCCCGGTAGTCCTGTAGGGCGATGAGCCCGCAGACGGCCCCCGGTGTAAAAAACGGCACCGTCCAGAGGGTGCTGTCGGACAGCGGGATGTAGGTCGGCGCGCTGACCGATGTCAGCGCCGACAGCACCCCCATCATCGCGAGCACGAGCAGTGCGGGCACGGTGGCGTACAGCATCGTGTAGATGCCGTCGAGACGCTGCCCGAGCGAGAGTGTCGACGTGCCCGGGACCCTGGTGAGATACCGGTTCGCGACCTGTATCCACCCCCGGGCCCACCGCTTGCGCTGGCTTCACCACGCATCCAACGTCGCGGGGTTCTCCTCGTAGGTGATCACCGACGAGACGACGGTCCTGATGACGAGCCCGAACAGGGCGACCGGCACGACCGTGTTCAGCAGACGGCCGTACGGCGTGGAGACGAACACCGGCGCGACGACGGCCGCACAGATGAGTGCTGTGACCAGCGAGTAGACGAGGACCGTCCGGTAGGAGAATGAGGCATCGTCGACCGGCTTAACGTCCATTGCCGGTCCCAGAACGGCGGCTGGTATGAGGACTTTCGAGCCCGTGTCGGCTGCCGGCACCCGCCTCGGCGGCACACAGCACTCGCGCCGGCAGCCGGGTGACCCGAGGAGCCTACGCGAGGTGCTGTTCCCACTCCGCGGCGGTCATCGACTCCCCGGAGACGCCGTCGGGCCCCTGGGCCGCGAGCAGGACTGCCGCGTCGTCCATCACGTCCGGCTGGAGGATCTGCCGGCGTTCCGCCGACGGCAGGTGTCCCCAGATGTCGGTGTTGACCCGCCCGCCAGGGTCCAGCGCGTTCGCGTTGACACCGCGCCCGTCACCCTCGAGGGCGGTCACGCGGGTGAAGCCCTCCAGCCCCCACTTGGAGGCGACATAACAGCCCGCGCCGGCGATGGCGTTGCGACCCAGCCCCGAGGAGATGTTGATGACGTTCCCGCGGCCTCGGTCGTACATGTGTGGAAGGGCCTCGCGGGTAAAGAGAAAGACACCTTTGAGATTCACCTCCAGGACAGTGTCGTACTCCGCCTCGGTGACGTCCTGGATGCGTTTCCGGTCGTCCTGCATCCCGAGGATGCTCACGCCGGCGTTGTTTACCAGCGTGTCGACCCTGCCGAACGCGTCGACGGTCTCCTCGACCACCCGTTCGACGCCGTCGGCGTCGCGGGCGTCCGCGGGGACCACCAGCGACTCCGTCGGGAGGTCCGCGGCGACCGCCTCCAGCTGTTCCGCGTCGCGTGCGGTGAGGACGACGCGGGCGCCCTCCGCGGCGAAGCGCTCGCACATCGACCTCCCGAGCCCACGGCTCGCGCCGGTCACGATGATGACCTCGTCGTCGAGTGTCATGCTCCCCTCTGCACGGGGGGTCGACTTAAACACCCTGCCGACCCCGTCGGGGACCGGAAGGGTGAGGTGTCACTGCCCCCTCGGAAAAGTGATGACAACGACCGAGGACCTCGACGGCGAAGTCGCTCTCGTGACGGGGGCGACATCCGGGATCGGACGGGCGATCGCAGCGGACCTGGCGGCGGCTGGCGCGGCCGTGGCCGTCTCCGGCCGCCGGACCGAGCGCCTGGAGACGCTGGTCGGGGATATCGAGGACAACGGCGGGACAGCCCTGCCGGTGACGGCCGACCTCGCCGACACCGACCAGGTCCGGGAGATGGTCGAGACCACCCGGGAGGGGCTTGGTGGGCTCGACATCCTCGTCAACAACGCCGGTGTGATGCTGCTCGCGCCGGTTGTGCGCGCCGAACTCGCGGACCTCCAGCAGATGCTCAAGGTGAATCTGGAGGGGTTGATGGCCGCCACGCGGCTCGCGCTCCCGGAGATGCTCGAACAGGACCACGGCCACATCGTCAACATCTCCTCGGTGGCGGGGCGACGGGTCAACGAGACCTCGGCGGGCTACTCGGCGACGAAGTTCGGCGTCAACGCCTTCTCCGAGGGGTTACGCAAGGAGACCGCCGACAGTCGCGTCCGGGTCACGGTCGTCGAACCCGGCGCGGTCGACACGGAACTGGGCGAGCACATCCCCGACGAGAACGTCCGCGAGCGGATGGCCGAGATGGTCGAGGAGATGACCATCCTCGACCCCGAGGATATCGCCGCCGGCGTCCACTACGCCGTCACCCAGCCCGAACACGTCAGTGTCAACGAACTGTTGATCCGCCCGACGGAACAGCAGTCCTGACCGGCCCGGCGGGTCCGTGAGGCCGCCATCGTGTTCGCTCAGACGACACGCAGCCACTCCCGCAGGTCGTCGACGAACACCCCGGGGACCTCCATCGCGGCAAAGTGGCCGCCCTCGTCCATCTCGGCCCAGTGGACGATATTGTAGGCCCGGTCGGCCCACGGCCGGGGTGTCTTGTAGATCTCGCCGGGATACTGGGCGTGGCCGGTCGGCACGTCCACGCTCGCCGGCAGCGTCTCCTCGGTGTCGGTCTCGTAGTACAGCCGGGTGGAGGCGTTGACCGTCCCGGTCACCCAGTAGGTGGTCAGATTGTCCAGTAGCCGGTCACGGTCGAAGGCGTCGAGGCCACCGTCCGCCCAGGTCTGGAACTTCTCGAGGACCCACCCCGCGAGCCCCGCCGGCGAGTCCGTCAGCCCGTAAGCCAGTGTCTGTGGCTTGGTCGACTGGACCTCCTGATACCCCGTCTCGTCGGCCTGGAACGACCGGACCTCCTGGACCGTCTCGCGGCCCTGGTCGTCCAGCAGGCTCATCGGGTCCTCGACGCCCAGCGCGGAGGGCTGGACCGACAGCATATTCGTGTGGATCGCCTCGACACGGTCAGGGTAGCGGGCGCCGAGGTCGGCCGTGATGAGCGACCCCCAGTCCCCCCCTTGTGCGAGAAACCGCTCGTAGCCCAGCCGGCTCATCAGCGTCGCGAAGCTGTCGGCAATCCGCTGGATGTCCCAGCCACGCCCACCCGTCGGCCCGGAGAAGCCATACCCCGGCAGCGAGGGCGCGACCACGTCAACGGCGTCACCGGGGTCGCCGCCGTCCGCTGTGGGGTCGGTCAGCGGCTCGATAATCTCGTGAAACTCCACGACCGACCCCGGCCAGCCGTGGCTGAGCAGGAGCGGCCGCGAGCCCGGCTCCGGCGACTCGACGTGGTAGTAGTGGACCTGCTGGCCGTCGATTGTCGTCGTGTACTGGTCGAAGCGGTTCATCCGGCGTTCGTACCCCTCGAAGTCGTACCCGGTCCGCCAGTACTCACAGACCTCCTGGAGCCGCCCCCGCTCGGTCCCGTACTCCCAGCCGGCGTCCGGCAGTTGGTCGGGCCACCTGGTTCGTTCCAGGCGCTCGCGCAGGTCCGCGACCGTCTCCGCCGCGAGGGCGACCTCGAAGGGCTCGACCTCCGGGCTCATCGCCCGTCCTCCGTGGGGCTGTACCCGTCCCGTCGGCGGTCTGCTCGCCCGACCCCGGGTCGGTGTGTGACCGTGCTCTCCATGTCTCCGGTCACGCGGGACGGACACTAATAGCCCCGCCACGCGCGGCCTGATGACCGGCTGTTGACACAACCCTTTTCGCGTATCTCCCCGAGGTGGGTGTCATGGCAGACCACTACCGGTCGGCGGTCGAGGTGGCGACAGCGGTAAACGCAGGCGAGACAGACCCGGTCGGGGTTGTCGACGCCGCGCTCGAGCGTATCGAGGAGCGAAACGACGTGACCAACGCGTTCGTGACCGTCATCGCCGAGGAGGCACGCGAACAGGCCCGCGAGGTCCGCGACCGGGTCGCCGCCGGCGAGGACCTCCCGCTTGCCGGCGTTCCACTCGGGATCAAGGACCTCGGTGACACGAAGGAGGGTGTCACCCACACGATGGGGCTGGCGCCACTGTCCGACAACGTCGCAGAGGAGACGGCGCTGACGGTCCGGCGGCTCGAGGAGGCGGGTGCCGTGCCCGTCGGCACGACGAACACGCCGGCGCTGGGCCACACGGTCCGGACGGTCAACGACGTTATCGGGCCGACAGGGACACCCTTCGACCCCGAGCGCAACGCCGGCGGCTCCTCCGGCGGGTCGGGTGCGGCGCTGGCGGATGGGCTGGTCGCACTCGCCACCGGCTCCGATGTCGGCGGCTCGCTGCGCAACCCCGCGGCGTGCTGTAACGTTGTCTCGGTCAAGCCGACCCACGGGCTCGTCCCCAACGGCAGTGACCTGAACGGCTTTCACGGCCACACCCCGGTCTCGGTCCGGGGGCCGATGGCCCGTGACACGCGGAGTTTGGGGCGGATGCTCGACGTGCTGGCCGGCGTCGACGCGGTCGACCCGTTCAGTGTGCCCGCGACCGACGACTACGAGGCTGCCGCCGAGCCCCGCGACCCCGCCGACCTCGAACTCGCGTACTCGCCGGGGCTGGACCTGTTCCCGGTCGCCCCCGCGACCCGCGAGTCCATCGAGTCCACGCTGGATGACATAGAGAGCGCGGGCGCGACCGTCGAGACCGTCGAGTTGGACACGCCCGACCGTCACACGGTCAACGAGACCTACATGACGACGGTCACGGCCTACTTCGCGGAGACCGTCGCGGAGCTGAACCGCGACCTGGGGTACGACCTGCTGGAGGAACACGCCGACGAGGTGCCCGACCAGCTCCGGGAGATCGTCGAGGTGGGCGAGAGCCACGACATTTCGGCGTACACGAACAGCAACTTCCCGCGGACCGACCTGTACCGGGCCGTGCAGGACGTCGTGGAGGACTACGACGCCCTGGTCTGTCCGACCGTGGCGACGCCGCCGCTGACACACGACGAGCCGTTCCCGCCCGAAATCGACGGCGTCGAGACCGAGGGGATGCCCACCGACTGGGCGATGGCCTGGGTGTTCAACCTCACCGGTCACCCCGTGGTCAACGTCCCCGCCGACCTCGCCGACGGGCTCCCGGTCGGGATGCAGGTCGTCGGCCCCACGTTCTCGGAGGCGGACCTGCTGGGGGTCGCGGCCACGGTCGAGGAGGTCAGTCCCTGGGGTTACCCCGGCGCGTAGGTCGCCGACTGCCGGGGCTGTGTGCGCCTATACTGACTACTGCAAATAGCTTCATCGACGGTGTCGGAGGACCCTGTCTCGGCGGCCCTCGTCATCGACACGGCTCGTCACGGCGGTAGAGACTCGCAGCAATCAGTATCAGACCGGGTTGGTCGAGTGTTTCTTTGGCGGCCAGTCGTCGCCGGTCCGGTCCCGGGAGCGTTCCAGCGCCGTGACCAGCCGGTCCCGGGTCTCGCCGGGCTCGACGACCGCGTCGACCCCGACCCGCTCGGCCGCCCGGACCGCGTTCGTGCGCTCGGTGAACGCCTCGATTAGCTCCCGGCGCTTTGCGGACCCGCTCGACCAGCCGCTCCATCCCCCTGTCCTCGCGTTTCATCGGCCTGCCTCCCGCGTGAGACTGTCATACTCTCACACTCGGACCGGCCGCTGGTAAAGACCGGCTGACGTGGCTGGCTGGTGTTTTTATCCGAGAACTCCGGGAAGGACTCAAGCAACTCGTTTCTGCGTTTGTGGACCAACTGTGCACGAGCGGGGTCGTGTGACGATTTCGCGAAACGCGACCCGTTCACTCACCTCGGAAGTCGGGGTCCCGCCCCTCCCGGAACGCGGCGACCCCCTCGGCGTGGTCCTCGCTGTTGAACGCCTCGTCGCGGACGCGGGCGACCCACCGTGTCTCCGCCTCGGAGAGTCGCCCCTTCTCGTGGATCATGTCCACGACCTGCTTCATCTTGCGCAGCGAGAACGGGGCGTTACCGGCGATAGTGTCGGCCATGTCGTACGTGCGGTCGGCCAGCGCCTCGCGGTCGACGGCGTAGTTGAGAAGGCCCACCTCGGCGGCGTGGTCGGCGTCGACCGGTTCGGCGGTAAAGAGCAGTTCCTTTGTCTTTGCCGGGCCGACCAGACGCATGATCCGGTGTATCGCCCGGCCGCCGTAGACCAGGCCGATCTTCGCGGGTGTGACGGCAAAGCGGGCGTCCCTCGCTCCGAGCCGGATGTCACAGGCCGCCGCGACCTCGACACCCCCGCCGTAGGTGTCGCCGGTTATCATCCCGAGGACGGGGTAGGGGTAGCCCCCGATGGCGTCGGTCATCTCCGGCCAGCGCTGTTTCAGGTCCTTTGGCGTCTCGCTGCGGTCGACATCGAGGTCGAAGCCCGCACAGAATGCCCGGTCGCCGGCTCCCCGGAGGACGACCACAGTGGGCTCGGCCCGCTCCTCCAGAGCCTGAAGGGTGGCTGTCAGCTCCGCGGCCATCTCGAAGTCCATCGCGTTTCGCTTGCCCTCGTTTGCGATGGTGACCGTGCAGACCTGCCCGTCGACCTCGGAGTGAATACTCCCGCTCATAGCGTTTCGGTGTTGCCCCACCAACCTAAACCCCGGCCGTCTCCGTGACCGACTGGCCCGGCAGCGCCCCTGGCAGGTCACCGGGCGCAGCCACGGGGGTTTTACCTCGGGGGCGGTGTTCGGTGGGTGTATGTCAGACGAACCGCTGGAGCATCTCACCGTCGTCGACTTCTCGCGGTACCGCGCGGGGCCGTGGTGTACGCAGGTCCTGGGTGAACTCGGCGCGGAGGTGGTCAAGGTCGAGCGACCGGGCGCCGGTGACCCGGAGCGGCACAGCTACCCCGAGCAGGGCGGGATGGGCGTCAACTTCATCGCCCGCAACCGCAACAAAAAGAGCGTCGCGGTCGACCTCAAACACGAGGACGGCCGGCAGGTCGTCGAGGACCTCATCGCCGGCGCGGACGTCCTCGTCGAGAACTACAGTCTCGGGGTCATGGAGGACCTTGGCCTGGGCTACGACTACCTGACGGAGGAGGTCAACCCCGACCTGGTGTACGCCTCGATAACGGGCTACGGCGAGGAAGGCCCCGACAGCGACCGCCGCGGGGTCGACCTCGTGATGCAGGCCGAGGCCGGGATCATGAGTGTCACCGGCCCGGAGGACGGCCAGCCGGTCAAACTCGGCCAGGCGCTGGGGGATATCGGGAGCGGGCTGTACGCCCTCATCGGGATTTTGACCGCCCTCTACGAACGCGAGCGGCAGGGCGGTGACGGCGCCGGCCAGAAGGTCGAGACGAACCTCTTTGGCACGGTTGTCTCGTTCATGGAGGAGTATATCACCCGCCACGGGATCACCGGCGAGGACCCGACCCCGTACGGGACGCGTCACCAGACGGGTGTCCCCTACGAGCTGTTCGAGACCGCCGACGGCCACATGGTGTTGAGTGTCACCGGCCGGGGCGCCTGGGAGCGGTTCGTCACCGAAGTCTTAGACGATGCCGACCACCTGCTCGAGTACGACTCCCAGCGGCTCCGTCAGGAACACTACGCCGAACTGATGACGGTCATCCGCCCCAAACTCAGGGAGAAGACCACCGCCGAGTGGCGCGAGATATTCGACGAGATGGGCTTTCCGAACGGCCCGCTCAACCGGGTCTCCGACGTTGTCGAGCACCCACAGGCTCGCGCGCGAGATTACGTCTTCGAGTACGAGGACGAGACGGTTGGCGAGGTGACCTTACACGGCCACCCGCTTCACTTCTCGGACGCCGACACCTCGGTCCGGTCTGGCCCGCCACAGTTGGGCGAGCACACCGACGACGTGTTGACCGAGCACCTCGACCGGAGCACAGAGGAGGTCGACCGGCTCCGCGAGGACGGCGCAGTCGAGTGAGGACACAGGCTGCCCGCCGGTCAGCGCCCTCGTCACCACACGGCCGGGCCAGCCGGGGCGGACGAACACGCCGGTGCCCGTGTGCGCCGGAACCTATTCGTGGGAACCCCGCCGAGTAGGGGGTATGCCCGAGCGGACAGTCCGCGAACTCGGTGACGAGCGCCGGGCCCGGTTCCAGACCCTCGTCGACTACGCCTTCGACGCCGCGCGCGGCCCGACGAGCTACGACTCACACGAGGAGACGCCACGGATGCTCGGCCGGAAGGTCGGCGTCCTCGAGGCCGGCGAACTCCGAGCCGTCTGCATCCACCACGACTTCAGCGCGCGTGTCCGTGAGGACTGGCTACCGATGGCCGGCCTCGCGGCCGTCGCCACCCCGCCGGAACACCGCCGCGAGGGGCTGGGTCAGACACTCGTCGAGGACGCCCTTCAGCGGTGGCGTGGTGAGTACCCGCTCGCCGCGCTCTGGCCGTTCGACCACGCCTACTACCGGCAGTTCGGCTGGGCGCTGTCGAACACCGCAGTCCGCTACGCCTGCCCCCCGGCGGCGCTGGCCCCGAACCGGGACGCCGAGGGTACCGCCTACCCCGTCGACCCCGGTGAGTGGGAGCAACTCCAGCCGGTCCACGAGGCCCACGGCGCCGACCGGAACCTGACGCTGCGGCGCGACGAGGAGTGGTGGCGCCGACGGGTCTTCCGCTCGCTCGGCGGCGGCCGGCGGTACGTTTACGCGGTCGAACGCGACGGTCGGGTCGACGGCTACGTCGCCTACACCGTCGAAGACGGGGGCACGCAGCTTCGCGTCTCCGACCTCGCCGTCCGCGACCACGAGGCCTACCGCCGGGTCCTGGGGCTGCTCGCCGACCACGACTCCCAGGTCGAGACGGTGGTGCTCTACCGCGAGGACGAACGCTCGCTGTTCTCGCTTGTCGAGGACCCCGAGACCCTCGACTGCACCGTCTCGCCCGGGCCACAGGTCCGGCTCGTCGCTGTCGAACACGCGCTCGAAGCGGTCTCGTATCCCGACGACGCGACAGCCAGGCTCCGGCTGGAGGTGACCGACCGGCACGCGCCCTGGAATGACGGGTGCTTCGAACTCCAGGTCGACGACGGGGTCGGGGAGTGTCACCGGGTCGACGGGGAGCGCGCCGATACCGACGTGAGCCTCGACATCGGGGCCCTCAGCCAGCTCTACGTCGGGTTCCGGTCAGCGACAGCGCTGTGTCAGGCCGGGGAACTCGAGGCTGATACGGACGCTGTCGGGACCCTCGCCGCGCTGTTTCCGCGCGAGACCGTTTACCTCCGGGAGTACTTCTGAGACCGTCCCGTGGGTCGGTGACCGGTCGCTGCTGCCTGCTCGCCGCCGGTCGTGTCGCCAGCCGCTCCGGGGTGACGCTCTACTCTGTCTCTCTGGCGGGCCCGCAGACGATGACCGGGCGGTCCGTGCCGAGAATGACCTGCTGGCTGACGCTCCCAAAGAGCGCCTTTCCCGTCGGCGACCGGTTCCGGCCAGCGATACAGATGGCGTCGGCGTCGATTTCGACGGCGGTCTCCATGATCGACGCCGGTGGGTCTCCGCTCTGTTCGTGGTACTGGAGGTCGGTTCCGGCGTCCTCGAGGACCTCGGCGGCACGTCGCACCGAACCGAGCTGCCGGACGGAGGCCCCCTGTGGATTGTCGGTGAAGACGTGCAGCAGGTGGGCGGTGGTGCTCTCGGCGTCGAACAGGTCTTGGACAGCCTCCGCCTGCTCGACAGCGCGCCCGTCGTCGGCGTCGATCGCCAGGAGAACGTGGTTCATGTGTGTACTGACGCCCGCCCAACCAGATTAAACTACGGCTTTTGTCACCCGGGGCAGTAGCCTCCAGTGTGGACGGACGAGCTATCGACTGCTGCCCCCCTTTGCTCGGTGTTTTCGCCGACACCGGGTCCGGGGAACGCAGCACTCCGCCCCACAGGCGTAGCTGACAATGGGACTGTATTTGTGTGAAATTTTATTA
This sequence comes from uncultured Halobacteriales archaeon, assembly GCA_964597715.1. Lineage (GTDB taxonomy): Archaea > Halobacteriota > Halobacteria > Halobacteriales > Haloarculaceae > Salinirussus. The sequence continues at coordinate 6,935 of CAZQZE010000019.1, read as the reverse complement.
CCATTGGCTTCACGCGGTAGTGTATGGCACAGCCGAACCGACGTGACGTGTTACAAAAGGCGGGGGCAGGGATCGTAGCAGGCTCGCTGGTGGGCCTATCAGGATGCAGCGACGGCGGCGACGGTGGTGGCGGGAACGGCGGTGACGGCGGCGGCGGGAACGGCGGTGACGGCGGCGGCGGGAACGGCGGTGGCGGCGGCGGTGGAACCACAAGCGGAGAGGTCTCCGGCTCGCTCAAAGTGGGTATTCTGGAGCCACTGTCGGGGCCGACAGCCATCTCGGGCCAGGAAGCACAGCAGGGCTCGCGGGTAACGGCTGACTTCATCAACGAAAACACCGACCTGGAGATCGAACTCGTTACCGAGGACACGGAGGCGTCGCCGGAGACGGGTGTGCAACGAGCACGGGCGCTGATCCAGCAGGAGGACGTGGACATGATCCACGGCATCGTCTCGAGTGCCGTGGCGAAGGCGGTAGTGGAGTTCACCTCCCAACAGCAGGTCCCACTCATCGGGACCGCAACCCAGACGCCGGACATCACCAAAGAGCAGTGTTCGCGGTACACGTTCCGGACGACCACGAACCTGATCCACCAGCAGCGGGCGACGGCAAAGATGGTCGCGGACAATATCGCCGGCGACGGCGAAGCCGTCGACGTCCACGGGGTGAACCCGGACTACGTGTACGGCCAGCAGTCCTGGGACGTATTCCGAAACGTCTACCCGAACGAGCTCAACTCGGCCGCCACCATCACCGGGAGTGAGTTCCCGGCGTTCCTGAAGGGGGACTACAACCAGGAGATCCAGGCGATCCTCGACCAGGACCCCGACATCGTCCACAGCTCGTTGTACTCGGGCGACATGATCTCGTTCATTCAGCAGGCCCAGCAGTTCGACTTCTTCAGTCAGATCGACGCCTTCCTCGCGGGGGTCGTCCCGGCGGAGATCAACATCGCACTCGGCCCGGACGGAACGCCGGACAACCTGTGGAGCGTCGTCAGCACGTACATCCGCTGGCCGGAGGGCAACGAGCGACTCCAGACGTTCAACGAGGAGTACCGCTCGCGGTACGACATGCCCTCGGCCGGGGAACCGACCTCCTTCTCGTACGAAAACGCGAAGGCGATGCGGGCGACCCAGAAGGCAATCGAACAGGCAGGGTCACTGAACGTCGAGGACATCATCGACGCGATGGAGGGGCTGAGACTCGACAACGCCCCGGCCCCGCCGGCCACGATCCGTGAGGGCGACCACCAGGCTATCGCTGACCAGTACCTCACCGGGCCACACGGACCGATCGACGACTACGACTTCTACGGGTACGAGGAGCTGCAACCGGTCAGCGGCGACTTCATCGCCGACGACGTGGAGTGTACGTTCTAGCGAACCCTGACCAACAGTATTACTACGTTACGAGTTAACTCACTACACACACTTTGCACAATCATGGCTGACGCATCAAGTATCCTGCTGGCCCTGCTGTCCGGCCTCGCGTCGGGGATGCTGCTGTTCATGGCGGCAATAGGGCTGACGCTGGTGTTCGGCGTGCTAGACGTACTGAACTTCGCACACGGTTCGCTGTATATGCTGGGTGCGTACGTGACGTTCTTCATGGTCGGAGAGAACGGATTCCTGGGTGGCCTGCCCGGGGACTTCTGGGTAGCGGCGTTCATTGCGGCGATAGTCGTCGCCGTCTTCGGCGCGCTGCTCGAGCGGTTTCTCATCAGACCGATCTACGACCAGGACCACGTCTTCCAGCTACTGTTGACATTCGCGTTGGTTCTGCTGATCGACAACGGCGCCCGGGTGCTGTGGGGGACGAGCAACCGGAGTGTCGCGACCCCGGACCTCCTGGCGTTTCAGGTGCCGATCCTGGGGAGTGAGTACCCGGCGTACAACCTGTTTGTCATCGGCGCGGGTGTCGTCGTCGCAATCGGCATGTACCTGCTGTTCGAGCGGACCCGCATCGGGAAGGTGGTCCGCGCCTCCGCGGAGAACCGGTCGACCGCCGAGGCACTGGGCATCAACGTCCCCGTGGTATTCACACTCGTGTTCCTGTTCGGGGCGGCGCTGGCGGCGCTGGGCGGGGCGCTGGCGGCCCCCAGACAGGCGCTCCAGCCCTCGATGGGCGAGAGTGTCATCGTCGAGACGTTCATCGTGACGGTCATCGGCGGACTCGGTTCGTTCGCCGGCGCACTCGTGGGCTCGATTCTCATCGGGCTGGTGGGCTCGCTGGCGTTCGTCTTCGTGCCGCGATTCGAACCCCTGATCCCCTTTGCGCTGCTGGCGGCGGTGATCCTGCTACGGCCCGCGGGGCTGTTCGGTGACGCGGAGGCAAGCGCATGAGTACGAGCACCTACAGCGTCGGCGGCGTTTCCTGGAAGGTTGCGGTCGTCGCCGTCGTCGGCCTGGCTGCGGCGTTGATCCCGGCGTTTGCCGGGCCGTTCTGGACGAGCGTTGGCATTACCATCCTCGCTATCGGGCTGTTCGCGATGAGCTTCAACCTGCTCTTTGGCTACACCGGTCTTCTCTCGTTCGGCCACCAGGCCTTTTCTGGCATCGCGGCGTACACGGTCGCAATCGCACTGGCCGGGTCGGAGGTTGGCGCTATCCCGCAGGTTGACTCCTTTCTGGTGGCCCTACTCGCAGCCGTCGTCGTCGCCGTCGTTACCTCGGCACTGATCGGGGCGCTCTGTGTCCAGCGCGGCGGCATCTTCTTCGCGATGCTGACGCTCGCGCTGAGCATGCTGATGTACGAGACAGCGTTCACCTGGCAGGAGTTAACCGGCGGCGCCAACGGGACCACATTAGTCCCCCCCGAGGTCAGTCTCGGCCCGCTGGCGTTCAACCCCCTGAATCCGGGCGAGTACTACTACTTCGTGCTCGCTATGGTCGTCATCTGCCTGCTGTTTATGTGGCGACTGGTCAACTCCCCGTTTGGCGAGACGCTGATCGCCATCCGTGAGAACAACGAGCGCGCGGAGTTCGTCGGCGTCAACGTAAAACTGTACCAGTGGCTCGCCTTCGTCATCAGCGGGGCCTTCGCCGGCATCGCCGGGGCGCTCCTCTCGGTCCAGGCGTTCAACGTTGCTCCTGGTGTCCTCCACTGGTCGACAGGTGCCGAGGCAGTCATCGCGACGCTGATCGGGGGACCGACGACGTTCTTCGGCCCGCTTCTCGGCGCGGGCGTGTTCATCATGCTGGAGGAGGTCCTCACCGGCTTCATCAGCGACGGCTGGCAGGTCATTCTCGGGGCGCTTTTGATCCCGATAGTGCTGTTTTTCCCAAAGGGTATCCTCGGAACACTGCTTGGCGGCGAGTCCGGGGGGAGCATGCTCCGGAGCCAACTCGACCTGAGCGAGGACGACTCGACGGGGTCCGAGCCATCGTCGTCGGGCGATGAGACACCCACAGCCGCCGGGGCGTTCGGTGCCGACAGCCCCCCGTCCACCGAGGAGGACGACTGAGATGAGCGACCCACTGTTCGAACTCGACGGTATGACAAAGCGGTTCGGCTCGCTGGTCGCCGTTGACGACGTCTCGTTCTCGCTTGCCGGCGGGAAGGGGATCACGGCGCTCATCGGCCCCAACGGCGCCGGCAAGACCACCACCTACAATCTCCTCACGGGGAAACTCAGCCCGAGCGACGGCCAAATCCGGTTCAAAGGTGAGGTGGTCAACGACCTTTCACCGGCGGAACGGACCAAGCGTGGGATGGGGCGTTCGTTCCAGCTGACAAATATTTTCGAGGGACTCACCGCCCGCCGAAACCTCCGGATACCGGTCGTCGCACGCTCCGAGGGCCGGTTCAACCCGCTCAGTGACCTCGAAGCGAACGAGGACATCGAGGCGGAGGTCGACCGCTTGCTCGAGTTGACCGGGCTCACCGACATCGCCGACACCCCCTGTGAGAATCTCGCGTACGGTGACAAACGCCGGGTCGAGATCGGAATCACCCTGGCGACAGACCCCGACCTGGTCCTGCTCGACGAGCCGACCGCGGGGATGAACCCCGAGGGAACCGAGCGGCTGGTCGAACTGATCGACGAACTGGACCGACAGACGGAGACGACCTTCTTTCTCACCGAACACGACATGAACGTGGTGTTCTCTATCGCCGAGCGGATCATCGTCCTCAATCAGGGGCAGGTCATCGCCGACCAGACACCACAGGAGATCACCAACAACGAGGAGGTCCAGTCGGCGTATCTCGGCACCGAGGACGACGAGGGTTTCAGCCCGCGGATGGAGTCCGACGAGGTGTCGGCGGACCGGCACGAGGACATCGTTCTCGACGTCGACGGTATTCACACCGCCTACGGGCAGAGTCAGGTGCTCAACGGCGTGTCGATGCAGGTGTCCGAGGGTGAGATCGTCTCCCTCCTGGGTCGGAACGGGGCCGGCAAGACCACCACGCTCCGGAGTATCGTCGGTGTCCAGCCCCCACACGAGGGCACGGTCACCTTCCAGGGCGAGGATGTCACGGGTCAGAACCCGTTCCAGGTCGCCCGGGCCGGCGTCGGCTACGTGCCGGAGGAGCGGGATATCTTCACCGAACTCAGCGTCGAGGACAATCTCGAACTGACAGCGTCCCGGACGGAGACCTCCGAGTGGACGCTTGACAGGATCTACGACCTGTTCCCCAGACTCGAGGAGCGCCAGGACAACAAGGGCTACCAGCTCTCCGGCGGGGAACAGCAGATGTTGACCGTCGCTCGGGCGCTGGTCTCCGACCCCGACATGCTAGTGCTCGACGAGCCAAGCGAGGGACTCGCACCGGTCATCGTCGACGACCTCCAGGACATCCTCCAGCAGGTCATCGACGCCGGGATTACCGTGCTCCTGACCGAGCAAAACGTCGAGTTCGCGCTGTCGCTGGCCGAACGTAACTACATCCTCAACAACGGCCGGACCGAGTGGGAAGGGACCACCGAGGAGTTGGTCAACAACCGCGACGTGATCGAGCGGTACATCTCCCTGTCCGGCCTCGGCGAGGACGGGGAAGCACCACAGGATGTCGAGGAAGGCGTGAGCGACTGACTGAGACCCCGCTCGTTCCGCTACGCGGCACCGGTAGGTCTCCGGGACGAGTACGACTCCACAGACCGGAATTGGCGGACACCGACCCACTGCACTGCTCCGGTGGTGACCGTCGTGTGCCAGCCTGCAGTCGCTCGAGGATAGGAAAGTACTTGTTCGCTCGACTCGCCGGCTCGTGGTATGGCCAAACGTAGCAGGCGGTCACTGATCAAGGCTGCCGGAGCAAGTGCCGTAGTCGGGATGACCGGGCTCGCGGGCTGCAGTGGCAACGGGGACGGCGGCGGTGACGGCGACAGCAATGGCGGTGGCGGCGACGGCGGTGGCGGCGACGGCGGTGGTGGCGGGAACACTGACGGGTCCTCGGAGGGTGGGACGCTCAAAATCGGCTACATCACGTTCCTGTCGGGGCCCGTGGCTGCCGCCGGAACGGCCAACCGACGGGGTATCGAGGTCGGCATCGACGACCTCAATTCGGGGGGCGGGGCAAACGGCGTCGAGTTCGAACTGTTCGTCGAGGGCTCGGAGTCCGACCCAGGGACGGGCGTCAACCGTGCGCGCCGGCTGGTCAACGAGGAGGGCGTCGACCTGATCGTTGCCGGCGGGTCGAGCGCGGTCGCGAAGGCGCTGAACGAGTTTCTCTCCCAGCAGGGCGTTCCGATGGTGACCTCTGCTCCGCAGACCCCGGACATCACGAAATCGGAGTGTAGCCGGACAACGTTCCGAACCACGTCAAACGTCGTCAACCAGCAGAAGTCGGTCGCGGCCGCGGCCGACGAACTCGCGGACGACAGCCTCACAGACGTGGTCTCGATCAACCCCGACTACGTCTTCGGTCAACAGTCCGCCAGTGTGTTTCAGGAGGAGTTCACCGCTATCCGGCCGGACGCGGAGGTCGTCGACCAGCTGTTCCCGGCATTTCTCAAGGGTGATTACTCCCAGGAGGTCCAGACTATCGCCGACACCGACCCCGATATAATCCACACGTCGCTGTTCGGAGGGGACATCATCGCGTTCATCCGGCAGGGCCAGCAGTTCGGCCTCTTCGAACAGGTCGAGGAGGTCACGTTCTCGAGTCCGACCGAACCGGCCCTCGCGCTGGAGGGGGAGATGGTCGAAGCGATATGCGCTGCCCCGGCCGCATACGACTGGCCGAACGAGCGGACCGAGGCGTTCACCGAGGAGTACGTCAGCCGACACGACACCCTCCCGTTCGGATTCTGGTCGATGTACGGGCGTGCCGTCGTCGACGCGCTCGCAGCCGCGGTCCGGGAGTCCGGTGGGGATACTAGTGCGGACGCCCTCGTTTCGGCACTGTCCGGGCTTACCTTCTCCTCGGTCGTTCCCGACACGACGATCCGTGAGGCTGACCACCACGCCGACATGGAGTCGATGCTGGCGGGTCGGCTCGGACCAAACCCCGACGCACCGGTTGACCAGGAGTTCTACAGCTTCACCGACAAGCAGGAACTCACGAACGAACAGGTGACTGACGACGACATCGTCTGCTCGTTCTGAGCCGGGGGCCACCGCTCTCGGGTGCGGTACCCGGCATCCCGGACGGGTGAGTGCTGTCGAACGAAATCTTCTGTACACGGCCGGATCTTGTCTGATACCATCTCAGACACCAGTGTCGTCGACACCGGAGTGACCCCCGTAAGTTCGACGACCCCGACACCTTCGACATTACACGTGGGTCGATGGAGCACCTGGGATTCGGCCACGGAACCCACCACTGTCTCGGTGCCCCGCTGGCTCGCTTGGAAGCCCGTGTCGCGTTCTCGGCGCTCGTGCAGGCGTTCCCCGACATGGAACTCGCCACCGACAGGGCCGCGTGGACGCGGTCCCCACTCGTCCGGGGCCCCGAGGAGTTACCTCTCCGGCTCTGAATCCACGGGG
>CAZQZE010000018.1:0-17179 GCA_964597715.1 uncultured Halobacteriales archaeon | reverse complement strand
GCGCGGCGACCGGCCGGGTGTCACCGACCTGGAGGACGTAGTAGTCCGTCGTCAGTTCCTCGGCGGGCCAGACGCCGGCGCGCTGACAGAGCAGAGAGAGGGTGGCGTAGCCGGGCGCAAAGCCAACCGCGGGCGTGGGCTGGCCGCCAAACCCCTCGATGAGGTCGTCGTAGCGGCCGCCGCCGAACACCGACCGGGAGACCTCGCCCGTCGAGTCGAAACACTCGAAGACGACGCCGGTGTAGTAGTCCAGGCCGCGGGCGGTCGTCAGCGAGAGCGTGCAGTACTCCCGAACCCCGAGGTCGGCGGCCGCCTCGAGGACGGCCTGGAGGTTCTCGACGGCCGCGTCGACGCGGTCGGTCCCCGCGAACTCCACGAGTTCCCCGAGGCTGTCCTCGGGGGTCGAGAGCAGGTCGTCGAAGGCCTCGGCCTGGCGGCCGGTTAGCCCTGCGTCCTCCAGCAGGCGCAGATACTCGGCGCGCTCGACCTTGCTGCGCTTGTCGACCGCCCGGATGGCTTCCCGGGTGTCGACGTCGGCGTCCATCGACGCCAGCAGGCCGCCGAGAATGTCGCGGTGAGAGACCCGGAAGTCGAAGTCCGGGCTCGTGAGCCCCAGGTCGGTCAGCGCGCCGGCGGCCACGGCCAGTACCTCGGCGTCGGCGGCGGGGTCACTGGCCCCGAAGATGTCGACGTTAGTCTGGTAGAACTCCCGGAAGCGGCCCTGCTGGACCTGCTCGTACCGCCAGAACGGCCGGGTCGAGACCCACTTGATCGGCTTGGAGAGTTCCTGCTGTTTGGCGACGACCATCCGGGCAACGGTCGGGGTCAGCTCCGGGGTGAGTGCTACCTCCCGGCCACCCTTGTCCTCGAAGGCGTACAGTTCCTCGAGGATCGCCTCGCCGGACTTGTCGGCGTACAGCGCGGCGGGCTCTATCGCGGGCGTGCTGACCTCCCGAAACCCGTAGCGGCGGGCTGCCCCCTCGACAGTGTCCATGACCTCGCGGCGGGCCGCCATCTCCTCGGGATAGAAGTCCCGGAAACCTTTGATCCGGTCGTACATACCCGTTGTTCGGCGACGGCGCGTTTGAAACTGACTACTCGCGGTCCGGGGTCGGACCCCCGGCTGCGCTGCCGGTTACCCGTGACTGGACGTGTTCGGGAAAGACCGCGTCGACGGTCTCCTGGCCGTGTTCGCGCCGCATGAGCGCCCGGAGTTCGGCCTCGTAGTCGCCGGTTCGGAGGGCCTCGCTGGGGCCGGTCTCGACGGTGAGGTGGGCGTCGGCGAGCCGGTCGACCGCCCCCCGGCCGATGCCCGCAAGCGGCGCGAGATGCACGACACCGAACCGGTCCTCGAGGCTCTGTGCGAGCGGGCGGTCGACCGTCGGGGTACGGTCGTCGCGTCGGGTGCCGTCGGCGACCGCCGGCCACGTCGTTGCCGCCCGCTCAAGCGCGTGTTCGTGGACCCGCTGGATCCCTCTCCGTGGGTAGCCGTCCGCGACCATCCGCTCGACGGCGTCGTGGGCGATAGCAGGGTCGAGTTCGAGAACGGTCGTCTCGAAGCCGAGCCGGCGGCCGGCCTCGCGGGCCCGCCGGTAGTCGTCAGTCACACCGAAGGTCCCACAGCAGAGCGTCACCGCGGACAGCCCGTCGAGCAGACGAGCCGCGAGTGTCGAGTCCGTCCCGCCGCTGTACAGCAGGCCGACCTCCATCCCCGCGCTACCGGCGCTGGATGTCGAAGCTCTTCGAATCCGGGGTGAGCTCCTGGAGGAGCTGTTTCATCTTCTCCTCGTCGATCTTCCCCTGGATACGGCCGCTCTGTGCCAGCGCGACGATCTGCTGTTCGACCTGCTCGCCGACATCTGGCTTTGACATCTTGACGGTGTTGAGCCGCTTGCGCGCGCCGTCGGTCAGGTTCTGCCGGAGGACCGCCTTTCGCTGGGCCTCGGCCTGCTGGCGCTGCTGTTCCATCGCCTCCTCGTCCTGGCCGCCACCCTGCTGGTCTTTGAGCTGTTCCATCTTCTCCTCCCGGAGCCGCTGGAGTTCCTCGTCGCTTGGGTCGCCACTCATACACTGTCTTTGTCGGCTCACCCGCAAAACCATTACGGAGGGGTCGGGGGCTCGCGGCGTTGTTCACGGGGTGTCACCCGCGTCCGTGGTTCGGCGCTTCGGCCGCCGGGGCTGGCTTACAGGTCGGAGGGGTGGCACGCAGCACCCCACAGCGAGTCGGTGCGGCGGGCACAGAGACACGCCGTGTCCCTCTCAGCGGGCGAGTATCGCGGCGTTACAGCTGTCCCACGCGCAAGGCACGGGCCGTTTACAACGGTACACGTTGATGCCGGGGCGGTCACGTGGTTCGCCTGTGGGAGACCGGGGAAGGGGTATCAGGCGTACCGCTCGAGTGCGGGGTCGTCCAGGTCCTCGAGCACGCCGGCGGCGGTGTCGTCGAGAAAGCCCTGTCCCTCGGGCGTGACCGTCCGGCCCTCGCCCTCGGCGGTCGCGACGTAGCCGGCCGCCTCCAGCTGCTGGAGGGCGGTCCGGATGATATTCCCGGAGGACTTGGACTGCTGGCGCGGGCGGACCTGGTAGCGGTTCGAGCCCTGCTTTGCGGAGCCGTACTCGGTTCGGAGGCTACCGACGCCGACAGGGCCGTCGACAGCGACCTTCCGGAGCAGGCTGGCGGCACGGCGGGTCCAGAAGTCCTCCTGCTCGGGCGGGAGCTCGCGGTCAACACCGGTCGTGGCAAACTGCAGCCAGTCGGGTTCCTGGATCTCGTCCTCGTCGGCGAGGCGGTCGGTGACCGCCTCGATGAGGTCCGCTACGGGGACGTCGTAGAGCGTCGTCATACGCCTGTTTTCCGGGCGCCGTCATTTAAGAACGTCGTTTACTGCCGGGCGCGACGGGCCCGGGCGCTGAGGACGAACGCCGCGCCGCCGCCGAAGGCCGTCGGGAGCCAGTAGGTCGCCCCACGGTGGATGAGCACCGCAGCGGTCGCGACCTCGGCGGGAACACCCAGGGGCAACAGCAGGGTGACAAAGGCAGCCTCGATCCCCCCGAGCCCGCCGGGAAATGGGGTCACACCCGCGACACTCCCGATGGGGACCACAAAGAGGATCGACAGGAAAGGGATGACGTGGCCGAGGGCGGCGAGTGAGAGCCACAGCGAGACGGACAGACACACCCAGCCAAGCGCCGACAGCGACATCGCGGTCACGAGTGCCCGTCGGTTTGTGGCGACGTGGCCGACCGAGGAGAAGAACCCCTCGACGCGTTTCTCGATGACCTCCAGCGAGGGTGACGAGGCGATTGGGACGACCCGGCCCAGAAACTGGATCCCGGGGCCGAGCCGGTCGACGACCACGCGTTTGAGCCGGTCGCGGTAGCGCCAGACCAGGTAGCCGACCGTCGGGACGACCGCCGCGAGCGCCGCCGCCGCCACCACCGCAAAGGCAAGGTCCTGGGTGAACTCGGCTGCCGTGACCACGGCGTAGCCCAGCCCGACACTGGCAACCGCAAGCGACGGGACGAAGTGGAGCGTGTCGACGCTGGCGATAGCCGCCAGCCCGGTCTCGTACTCGCTGTCCGAGGCCGAGGAGATGAACATCGCGCTCACCGGCTCCCCGCCCGCCTGTCCGAACGGCGTGATATTGTTCGAGAACACCGCGGCGGTGAAGACAAACACCGCCCTGTGTGGGCGTATCGGGGCGCCGAGCGTCCGAAGAACGGTATACAGCGACAGGCCCCACGCCGAGAGCCAGACGACGGCGACGGGGACGGTTAGGGCGACGAGCCGGGGGTCACCACGTAGCAACGCCGCGACCACCTCGCCGAAGCCGATATACCAGATAACGACCGCGAGCAGCGCGACCGCCGCGACGAACCCGGCAGCTGTCTTGAGGCGGTCGCCGTCCATACCCCGGGCGTTGAACGGGCCAGGCTTCAAGCCTCCGAATGGCCACGGCTGGCCGGGCCACAGCGGTGTGGCCGCGTGCGACGCGTCTATGAGCCCGGCGGGCAAACCCGGCCACATGGACGAACGGGCCGCGCTCGACCGGCTTGCGGGTACCCTCCCCGAGGCGGGCGACGACGCCGCCGTCGTGGACGGGCTCGCGCTGACGACCGACATGCTACACGACCGCACCGACTTCCCCGCGGGAACAACCCGGTATACGGCGGGCTGGCGGGCGGTCGGCGCGTCGCTGTCGGACCTGGCGGCGATGGGTGCCGAGGCGGTCGCCGCCGTCGCCGTCTACGGCGCGCCGGCGTTCGACTGGGCGGAGGTCGCGGCCTTCGTCACAGGTGCACGCGAGGTCTGCGAGCTGACCGGCGGGGCGTACGTCGGCGGTGACCTCGACGGCCACGACGAGTTTACCGTTGCCACGACCGCGCTCGGGCGGGCTCCGGACCCGGTTCGCCGCTCCGGTGCCAGCCCCGGCGAGGCGGTCTGTGTGACGGGGACACTCGGCCGCAGCGGCGCCGCACTCGCGCTGTTCGAGGACGGCGAGGCCGAGCGGGCGAACGACCTCTTTCGGTTCGAGCCACGCGTCACGGCCGGGCAGACCCTCGCCACGCACGCGACAGCGATGATGGACTCGAGTGACGGACTGGCCCGGTCGCTACACCAGCTCGCCGAGGCCAGCGACTGTGGGTTCGACATCGAGACGCCGCTGCCGGTCGACAGTGTCGTCGAGGAGGTCACAACGGACGGCGAGGAACGTTTAGAACTCGGCGCGTTCTTCGGGGAGGACTTCGAACTCGTCTGCACCCTGCCGACAGCCGAGGTGGCGGCTGCCCGTGGGGCGCTGTCGGTCCCGTTGACCAGGGTCGGAACGGTCACGGAGTCGGGTGTGACACTCGGCGGCGAGGCGCTTCCGGACCGGGGGTACACCCACTGACGCGGCGTGCGGGCCGCCGGGGCTCAGAGCGTCACGAGTTCGATAGGGACAGGGGTGAAACAGAGCGCACCGAGGCCGAGCGTAACGAGGCCAACCGCGACCCGGCGGCGGTCGAGCGGCTCGTCGTAGACCGGGTCGGCCGCACCGGCGTACGCCAGCCCGAGGGCGAAGAGCCCCCAGAAGACCCAGATAGCAACGGAGTTGACGGTCCCCCTGACGACGTAGAGGTAGGCGGCGAGCGCGAACAGCAGCCCGGGGACAGCGGCCGAGAGGGTCTCCTGGCGCGGTCCGACCACCGCCCGGAGGATGTGGCCGCCGTCGAGCTGTCCGACCGGGAGGAGATTCAGGACGGTAACGAGCATCCCGACCCACCCTCCGAACACGACCGGGTGGACCGAGCCGTTGACCGCGAGCTTCCCTGCGGTTCCCGTGGCCTCCGCGATGAGCACCAGCAGCGCCGGGTTGTTGAACCGGATGAACGTGCCGGCCTCCTGACTCGCGGCCTCCTGAACGGGTAGCGGGTCGAGCTGGAGCCCGATGGCGGTCACGACGACGGTCGCCGCCAGCCCCGCGAGCGGCCCGGCGACGCCGATGTCGAACAGCGCCTCCCGGTCCGGGATGCGCCCCTTCATCCGGATGACCGCGCCCATCGACCCGATGACCGACGGGAACGGAATAAAGTACGGCAGCGTCGCGTCGACGCCGTGATACCGGCTCATGACGTAGTGTCCCAGCTCGTGGACCCCGAGGACGCCGAGGATGGCGACAACAAAGGGCCAGGCCTCGAGCATCGCGACCGGTCCCGCGGACAGCGGAATCCGGTACCACGTCGTCGCCCCGACCAGAAGCGTCGAGAACACCGTCGCGACCAGGAGGGCAACATTCGTCCACGGGACCCCGTCGACCCCGACCGACCGGGGCGTTGCCACGAGAACGTGCTCCCCGGGGGAGACGGGGAACTCGCTCTCGCCGCCGTCGGGATAGCCCTGCCGGAGCTGTACCTCGTACCCGCACTCCCGGAAACGCGGCCAGAGCTCCTGTTCGACGCGGTCACGCGGGGCGCGGGGCTGGCCGACGTAGACCAGCCGGTCACCGTCCTCGTGGACGTCGTACGCCGCGAAAACCGGCGCGATGTCGGCGGCCGGCGGCCCGGCGGCCGGCCACTCGCTGCGCTGCATCACGCCGACGTTTGCGTCCGACGCGGTTAAACAGCGTGGAGCCACCGGCCGTCAGCCGGCGAAGACGGGACCAAAGACCGGGTCACAGGCGGCGGGGACCGGGTTGTTGGTGAGCGTGCTCAGGCCGACTCGACACGCCAGGTAGTCGCGCTCGTGTACGACCACTTCTCGATCTCGAGTTCCGCGGCCGAGTCCTTCAGCTTGACCATCAGGGCGCCGATCTCCTTCGGGGAGAGCCCGACCTCGTCCGCGATGAACTTGCTCTTGAAGTACATCTCGCCGTCGGCCGCCTTCCGCTTGAGAAAGGCACACAGCTGTTCTTCCTTCGAAGCGTCCTGGGAGGGCGTCGTCGTTGCGCTCATGACTCACTCACAGGTACCGTCCAGAGCCATATATAGAGGGACGAACCTTCGGACCGCTTCGGTCGGTTTCAGAGACTACGGGGCGTAAAACGACCTTTCACGACGGCCGCAAACCGACGGAGACATTTTACAATCCGCTCTGAAGTCGTGAGCGCCGACACGAACTGGGCCGGTACGGCGGCCTCGTCCGGCCGGGAATCTCGGGTGCGTTCCGCCCAAAAGGCGGGTCTTATTGCTCGTTGTACCCCACCCCCCAACGCCCGCGTCGGCGCTGTCGGCCCGCGGCGCCGGTGCCTGCAAGGCGGCTTGACAACCCTTAAGCCGGTCTCGGGGTTACAGCGTGACGATGAGAGTGGTCGTCTCCGTCGGCGGGAGCGTTCTCGTGCCGGACCTGGATTCCTCGCGCGTCGCCGGCTACGCCGCGGCCGTCGAGCAGTTGCTCGACGCGGGCCACGAGGTGTGTGTCGTGGTCGGCGGCGGGTCGACGGCCCGCGAATACATCGAGGCCGCACGCGACCTCGGGGCAAACGAGACCGAACTCGACCACCTCGGGATTGCGGTGACACGCCTCAACGCCCGGCTCCTGGTCGCCGCCCTCGACGACCGGGCTGTCTCGGCACCTGCGACCGACCACGGGGCGGCCCGGACCGCACTCCGGCGGGGCGAGGTGCCCGTGATGGGCGGCACCGAGGCCGGCCACACGACCGACGCCGTCGCCACCGCCCTGGCGGAGTACGTCGGCGCCGACCTCCTGGTCTACGCGACCAGCGTCCCCGGCGTGTTCGACGCCGACCCGGAGGCAGACCCCGAGGCGACGAAGTACCGACAGATCGGCGTCGACGACCTGGTGGCGCTGGTTGCCGAGATGGACATCGACGCCGGGAGCAACACACCGGTGGACCTGCTGGCGGCAAAACTCCTCCAGCGTGCCGGCCTCCGCGCGGTCGTACTCGACGGCGGTGACCCCGGGGCGGTCGTCGCGGCCGTCGACGGTGACCACAGCGGGACCGATATCGAACCACGATGACTGATACCGACCTCCCCGACCCCTACGAGACCGCCAGCAGCGCCGACCACCCCTTCTGGGCCGACGCCGTCGCCGACGCCGTCGAGGCCCGCGAGCCGGATGAGCCGGTCGTGGTCAAAGGCGGTGTCTCCCCGTCGGGCGTCCCACACATCGGTCACGCCAACGAGATCCTGCGGGGCCACTTCGTCGCGGAGGCACTGCGCGACCGTGGCTACGAGGTCCGTCAGGTCTTCACCGCCGACGACAGGGACCGGCTGCGCGCTATCCCTCGGCGGCTCGCCGACCTGGACTCGAACGTTGTCGGCCTCGGCGATGTCGATGCGGGCGCGCTCGGGCGCAATCTCGGCAAGCCGTACACGGAGATCCCCGACCCATTTGGCTGCTGTGACTCCTACGGGGCACACTTCACGCGGCTGCTCCGGACCAGCGCCGACCGGCTGGGCGTCGAGGTCGAGATGGTCTCGAACACGGAGCTCTACGAGACCGGGGAGTTCGAGGCCGTCACCCGTCGTGTGCTCGCGAACCGCGAACGCGCCCGGGAGGTGCTATCGGGGTTTCAGGGGACGGTCGGCGACGATTACGTCCCCTTCTTTGCGGCGTGTGGCGAGTGTGGGCAGTTGACCGAGACGGTCACCGGCGTCGATGTCGAGGCCGGGACGGTCTCCTACCGGTGTACGGACAGCGAGGCTGACGGCGACACCATCGAGGGCTGTGGCAACGAGGGAACGGCGACGCTCCGGGAAGGGAAACTCCCCTGGCGGTTCGAGTGGCCCGCCCAGTGGCAGCTACTGGACGTCGACTTCGAGCCGTTCGGAAAGGACCACGCGGAGGGCTCCTGGCCCAGCGGTGTCGCCATCGCCCGGGAGGTACTCGGTACCGAGCCGCCGGTGCCGATGGTCTACGAGTGGTTCACGCTGGACGGCCAGCCGCTCTCCTCGTCGGCGGGGAACGTCCTCACCGTCGACGAGGCTCTGACCGTTCTCGAACCGGAGGTCCTGACGTATTTCTTCGCGAAGGAGCCGCTGAAACAGCGGGACTTCAGTGTCGAGACCATCGACCAACTGGTCGACGAGTTCGACCGTCTCGAGCGGGTCTACTTCGGTGAGCGCGAGGCCAGCGAGACAGAGCGCGAGCGGGCCGAACGCGTCTACCCGATGGTCGTCGACGAGCCCCGTGCCGAGCGGGTACGGCTCCCCTACACCTTCGCGGCGGTGCTGGGGATGACCGAGGACGCCACCATCCGCGAGGAGATCGCCCGCACGGAGGGACACATCCCGGAGGACGCCCCGGAGTGGGCCGTCGAGGCGGCGCTGGCCCGCGTCGAGCGCGCTCGGGAGTGGGCCCGCCGGACCGGCAACGCGTTCGACTACAAGCTCAAGCGTGCCGAACTCCCCGACGTGGACCTCGGCCCCGAGACCGAGCGGGCGCTCGACGAACTGGCGGGGTTCGTCGCCGAGGGTCACGACGGCGAGGCCATCCAGGGCGAGATTTACGAGACGGCGAGGCGTCACAATCTCGAGGTTGGCGAGTTCTTTGCGGCCGGCTACCGCCTGTTTTTCGACGACGACGAGGGCCCACAGCTGGGGCCGTTTCTCGCGAAACTCGACCGCGAGTTCGTCGTCGACCGGCTGCGCCGGGACCGGTGAGGCCCTCACAGGGACGTGTGACCGGCAACCACAGCTCTCGCCGGCCGGTTCGTAGGAAAACCCTCTTTGCCGTACCCGACTACTGACAGGTAATGGTCGGTACGTTGCAGTTGGTCCTCGTCGGGCTCGGGGTCTATGTGCTCGCCCTCCTGGCGCTGCAGGCCCGTGGCATCCTCCCGAGTTACGTCCGCGTCTCCGGGCCACTCATGACGCTGCACACCGGGCGAGGAAAGGCACTCCTGGACCGACTCGCTCGGCGCCGCCGGTTCTGGCGGGCCTGGGGGAACGTCGGCCTGGGGATCACCGTCATCGTCATGCTGTTTGCCGCGGTGTTTCTGGTGCTCTCGGCGGTTCTCGTGCTCTCGGCGCCCGAGCAGACCCGGGCCGTCGAGCCACAGAACGCACTGGTCATCCCCGGTGTCAACGACTTCCTCCCGCTGTCGGCCGCACCGGACATCATCTTTGGCCTGTTGGTCGGGATGGTCGTCCACGAGGGCGGGCACGGGCTGCTCTGTCGGGTCGAGAACATCGACATCGACTCGATGGGTGTCGCGCTGCTCGGGTTCATCCCGCTCGGGGCGTTCGTGGAACCCGACGAGGAGAGCCGGCTGGAGGCCGACCGCGGCTCGCAGAGCCGGATGTTTGCCGCCGGGGTCACGAACAACTTCGTCATCACCGCCGTCACCTTCGCGCTGCTCGCCGGTCCCGTCGCCGGCGCTATCGCGGTCGCTCCCGGGGTTGCGGTCGGGGGGGCCTTCCCCGGCTCGGCGGCCGCCGACGCCGGCCTGGGCAACGGCGATGTCGTCGCGGCGGTCAACGGGACCGATGTCGAGAACCGGACGGAACTCGAGACGGCGCTCGCCGACGTCGAGAGCCCGACGGTCGAGGTTGGCCTGCACAATGGGTCGACGGTCACCGTCGAGCGTCGCGTCCTCGCCGTGGAGTTCGTCCCCGAGGTGTTAGACGTCGACAGCGGCGACGCCCCGGTCATCGAGGCGGTCAACGGCACCCCGGTCCGCACCGAGGCGGAGTTCGCCGCGGCGGTCGAGAACCGGACCGTCGCGAGTCTCGAGACAAACCGCGGAGCCGTGACGGTGCCACTCGGCGCGTACGCCGCGCGGGTGACCCCCGACAGCCCGCTGGTCGACGAGGGCGTCCCCGAGAACGCCTCCGCGGTCGTCACAGGGGTGGGTGACAGCCGTGTTCGGACCGCCGCCGACCTCCGCGAGGCGCTCGATGGCGTCGGGGCCGGGGGGTCGACCTCGGTTACGCTCTTTGTCGACGGGCAGCGCCGCACCGTCGACGTGACCCTCGAGGAGGGCGTCCTCGGGGTTGCTGGTGTCGCCTCCGGCGTGACCGGGGTCGTCCCCGACGACTTCGGGGTCAGAGAGTACCCCGCTGCGAGTTTCCTCGGGCTGTTAGACGGGTCACACCCACAGATCCAGGGGCAAGACGGGCTGTTCGCCTCGGTGATCGTCCACCTCGGGTGGCTGCTCGGGCTGCCGATCGCCTCGCTTGCGGGGTCGCCGTTCAACTTCGCCGGTTTCGCCGGCGGGGTCGCGGACTTCTACGTGGTCCAGGGGCCGCTGGCGGGGCTCGGTGGCGGTGTGTTCCTGCTCGCGAATCTGCTGTTCTGGACGGGGTGGATCAACCTCAACCTCGGGGTGTTCAACTGTATCCCCGCGTTCCCCCTCGACGGTGGCCACCTCACCCGGACCAGCACCGAGGCGGTCGTCTCCCGCCTGCCGCTGCCCAACCGCCGGCAGCTAACCTCCGCCGTCACGACTATTGTCTCGCTGGCCATGCTCGGCGCAATCGTGATGATGTTCGTCGGCCCGCAGTTGCTCGCGTAGCCCGACCCGGCTTTGCCGGGCCGCTGGGGGCTGGCCGACGCGTCGCCGGCGTAAGGCAAGGTTCCTTATTATCCGGCCCGAACACGGTGGTATGCCAGAGAGACACGACCCTCCACCCACCGACGAGGGCTGGTACGTGCTGCACGACCTCCGGCGTATCGACTGGGACACCTGGCGCTCGACGCCCGAGCGCGACCGCCGTCGGGCCGTCGAGGAGGCGGTCGACCACCTCCAGTCGACGGCGGCGGTCGAGGACGCGGCCGAAGGCGTCTCGGCCGTGTACTCCGTGCTCGGGCACAAGGCAGACCTGCTCCTGCTCCACATGCGCCCCTCGACAGCCGACATCGGTGCCCTGGAGCGGGGGTTCGAGGCGACCGACTTCGCCGACTTCACCGAGCGGGCGACCTCCTTTGTCTCCGTCACGGAGGCGTCGGGCTACTCCGAGCGCGCGCGGAACTACTTCACCGGTGACCTCGACGAGGACTCGGGGCTGTACAACTACATCCAGACCCGGCTAAAGCCGTCGGTCCCCGACGCGACCCACGTCTGTTTCTACCCGATGGACAAGCGCCGCCAGCCCGGGCAGAACTGGTACGGCCTCCCCTTCGAGGAACGCGCCGAACACATGGACGCGCACGGGGACATCGGCCGCGACTACGGCGGCCAGGTCCAGCAGATGATCACCGGCGCCATCGCCATCGACGACTGGGAGTGGGGTGTCACCCTGTGGGGTGACGACCTCGCCGATATGAAGGACCTGCTGTACGAGATGCGCTTTGACCCCTCGACCGCGGAGTACGCCGACTTTGGCTCGTTCTACGTGGGTCGGCGGTTCCCGCCGGCCGACCTGCCGGCGCTGCTGGCCGGCGAGCGTGTGCCGACCGACGAGACGGCGGCCACAGACACCGACGCCGGGGCCGCCGACACACCACCGGTCCAGCCCGGCAGCGTGACCGCTACCACGGACGGCAGCGGCAAGGAGACCCACGAGGGCGAGGGCAGTGACAGCCCAGGCCAGGACGACGCCGGCCGGAGTGAGGCCGACGGTGCCGACGAGCGCGACGGTGTCCCCCCGGGTGTCGTCACCGGGGACGACCAGTCCCAGGCCGAGAGCGAGACGGTCACCGACATGGCCACACGCCTCGGCCAGCTCGGGCTCCAGGCCGGCGCGGACTTCGGGGCCGGTGACTACGCCGTGTTGCTCCACTCGGAGGCCGACGCACAGGGGCTGGCCGAGGAGGTCGACGGGCTGCGGTCGAACTTCGACCACTACGACTCCCACGTCGGGACCACAGTTCGGGCGGCCGACGGCAGGGCCACGGTCGCGAGTGTCTGGAACGCCGAGCGTGCCGCCGACACCGCGGAGGGCTTTCTGACCGACCTGCCCGGTGTCACGGAGGTTCTCCACGGGCCTGTCGAGGACGCACCCGACCGGTCGGATGGGGGGGCGGCGGTGGACGAGGGCGCTCACACCGGTGACGAGGACGCCACGAGCGTCCGCGAGGAACTCGCGGAGATGGACGTCTACGCCGGTACCCCACACGGTGAGGACGTCTACGCGCTGGTGCTGTACTCCGAGGCCGACCCGGACGCGCTGCTTGCGGCGGTTGACGACCTCCGGGACGGGTTCGACCGCTACGACACCCACGAGGGGACGCAGGTCTACGAGGACTACGACAGCGACACCTCGGCCGTCGTCAGTCTCTGGGAGACCGCCGACGCCGCCGACACCGCGAGCGGCTTTCTGACCGACCTGCCGGGGGTCGTCGGCTGGGCCGACGAGGGGGATGGCTTCGGGACGATGGGGATGTTCTACACCGTCAAGCCGGACTACCGCGAGGAGTTCGTCGAGACCTTCGACTCGGTCGGCGACCTGCTGGTGGAGATGGACGGTCACCGCGAGACGAGCCTGCTGGTCAACCGCGAGGACGACAACGACATGTTCATCGCCAGCCGGTGGGACGCCCGGGAGGACGCGATGGGCTTTTTCCGCTCCGACGAGTTCGCCGAGACGCTGGACTGGGGCCGGGACGCCCTCGCCGACCGGCCACGCCACGTCTTCCTGGCGTGAGTCGGGGCCGCAGCCGGTTGCCGGGGTCAGTCCCGGTCGCCCAGGTCCGTCACGTCCTCGTCGGGAAAGGAGATGAGGTTCTCACGCCCGATCCGGAGTTTGTCGACCCGCCCCGCCTCCGCCATCGCCGAGAGCAGCTGTGAGACCTTCGCGTTCGACCAGCCGGTCTCCTTGACGATAGTGGCCTGTTTCATCCGGCCGCCGTTTCGCTCCAGAAGCCGCTCGACACGCTCCTCGTCGCTCAGCAACTCCTCCTCGGGGTCCTCGGACCCGTCCGCTTCCCCCGTGGCGGCCGCTGCTGTCTCGGCGCCGGCCGGACCGACATCGCCGTCGGCGTCGTCCGTCGCCGGTGCCGGTCCGCGCTCGCGCCCCTGGTCGCCGTCGCGGCGCTGGACGACGACATACATCACCGCCGCGCCCGTCCCGAGTGTCAGCGTGACCACGAGTGCCCAGAACAGCCCGCCGCCCTCGTCCGGCGGTGGGCCGTTGGGGCCGTTCGGTGTGTCGGTCGGCGTCGCCGTCGACGCGACACTGCCGGTGAACGTCACCGAGAAGCTGTCCGGGCCGAAGGTCTCCGGCCCGGTCCACACGAGCGTCCCGTTCCGGGGTGGAGGAACGTCCGGGCTGGCGCTGAAGACGGCGTAGCCGGCGGGTGGCCGGAGGACGAGTCGCTGGCCGGCGTCGAGTCCCGGCAGCCAGGTCCCGTCCGGTGTTTCGAGGACGTCGCTGACGGTTAGCCTGTCGCGTTCGACCCGGGCGAAGTTCGTCCAGGTAAAGGAGAGCGTCAGCCGGCCGGTCCCGTCTTCGAGGGCCGACTCGGGGGAGGCGGTCCGTTCGATATCGGTGACCCCCATCTCACGGTCAGTCGTCGACTCGGCCGCGGCCGCCGCTCGCTCGAACGCCGACAGCCCGAGTTGGTCGGTTTCACCGGCCGTGAACTCCTCGGCCAGTGTCCGGAAGGCCGCCGTCCGGTTTGCCGTCGAGAGGTTGTACGCCGCCGAAACCGACCAGCGGGCGTCGCCGTCCGGCTGGAGCTGTATCTCGAGTGTTGTATCCTCGACCCACGAGGTTGCGTCGCCGGACTGTCCGCCAGCCTGGCCGACCACACCCGCTGACGCGGCAAGGGGGATGAGGAGGGCTATCAGGGCGAGGCGAAACCCCCATGACATACCTGCCAGGTGGACGGCGCGGCGGCAAAACCCTTTCTATCGGGAGATAAAACGTCAGACGGGCGCATAAACTGTCTACGGCCCGCTCGCGGCGTTACGTCCTCCCGACCGAAGGCTAACCATTTTTGTGTGCGCGACGGATACGAGACGACGATGACCGCCCTCCACAGTCCCCGGCTGCTCGCGTTTACCGGTCTTCTGGTGGCCGGACTCCTCATCGCCGGCGCCGGTGCCGGCGCGGTCACCTCCAACCCCGCAGCGGACCCGCCCGATGGCCCCGGCGCGGTCCTCACGCTCACCGACACCCCGAATCAGGCGACTCCAAGCGGTGTCACCCGGCGCACGTACGCACAGGCCGAGGTCGACGTTGCGAGTGCGGTTTCGGTCGGGGCGGCCCGCGTCGGCGGCCGACACGCGGAGCTCACGCTCGACGAGCGACTCGAGCGCGCCGGGTCCGCGTCGGCCCGGCTTGGCGTGGTCACCGACGCCCTGGCCGGTATCGAGCGGCGGTTCGACCGGCTGGGTGAGCGCCAGCGCCAACTGCTGACCGCGTACAGCGAGGACGAAACCACGACCCGGACGTTCCTCCGCCGGCTCGGGACGGTCCGGGTTGCCGCCGCACAGGAGCGGGCGCTACTCGACCACCTCGGTGAGCGGGCCGAGAGGTCGGCCAGGCTCTCGCTACCGGTCGAGACACAGACACAGGTCGCTCGGCTGCGCGGGACGCTCGTCGCGCTCCCCAACCCTGTCGTCGACCGGGTCATCGCCGGCACGACCGGCGCTGAGGGCCCCCGGACGGTCTATCTCGAGGCCGCCAGCGACGGGTTCGTGGCGGCAACCGTCGACGACGGGACCTACCGTCGACAGGCGACACTCCGTGCTGACCGCTCGCCCGGCGGGCCAAACCAGTTCGAGAGCATCACTGTCGCCTACGAGCGTGCCGGCGAACTCTACCCGTGGGTGTTCGAGAGCGCCATCGGCAGCCCGAGCCTGAGCGGGTTCGGGAACGCGTCGGTCTACCTCATCGAGGCCTCCCACCCGCAGGGGGACCTTCGGGCGTATCTCGACGGCGCGACCCGGAACGTGTTCCACGAGACCCAGGCGAACGCGCCGGAGACGGTGCCGGTAGCGCTGACGCGGACTGCGGCCACCGACCGTCTCCGGGTCCAGGTAAACGCGACCCACTCCACGGGGCCGATGTGGGTTACTGTCACGCGGCCGGGGGACGACACCACCCCGGTCGACGCGACGGTCCATATCGACGGGCAGCGCGTCGGCACGACCGGGGATGACGGGCGTCTCCTGACGGTCCAGCCCGCCGGCAGCTTCCGGGTGAACGCCACCACCGGCGCCGCGAACGTGACGCTGTCGGGACCGTAGTCAACCGCTATCGCCCCCTGCGTCGGCGACGCCTGGGCGTGGCCAGCGTTCAAGTAGGAAGCCACGGCCAGCCCCGCCATGCGCGCGGTCAGTTCCGTCGTCGGTACCGCAGCCCTCCTGGGAATCGTGGTTGTCGCCGGGGTCGGGGTGTTCGCCGCCGTCCCGACCGACGAACCGGCGACGGTCCCGACCACGCGGCTGAGTCTGACGGCCGAGGCCGGCCCGGACCGGGTGGCGCTCACACACGAGGGCGGGGACGTCCTCACCGTGACCGACCTGGACGTGGCCGTCCAGGTCGACGGGGCACCCCTTACCCACCAGCCACCCGTCCCGTTTTTTGCCGCGACCGGCTTCGAGAGCGGGCCGACCGGTCCGTTCAACAGCGCGCACGACGGGCGGTGGCGTGCCGGGGAGACCGCCGCCCTCCGGCTCGCGTCGACGAACACGCAACTGGAGCCAGGGGACAGCGTCTCGGTGACGGTCCGGACCAGTGCAGGGGCGGTCACGCGCCTGGAGACGGCGGCCTGAGCGGTGGGTGGGGCCGGCGGTCTCCCTCGGTGTCACTCCGGGAGGGCGGCGACGGTCGTGATAGCGCGGGGACTGCCGGGCCGGGCCTGCTGGATGTGGTGCTCGAAGTCGGGGTACCCGGCCTCGGCGAACATCCGGTCAGCCTCCGCCTCGTCGTAGAAGAGCATGATCGCGTCGGCGAGCTTCTGGAAGACGGTGTTGTCGGGGTAGTCCGGGCCGACGACGAGCACCGCGCCGCCGGGCTTTGTGACCCGGCGAAACTCGGTCAAGGCGTCGACAGGGTTGGGCCAGTACTCGATCGAGCCCGAGGACCAGACCGCGTCGAAGGCATCGTCGGCAAAGGGGAGGCGCTCGGCGTCGCCGCGGTAGAATCTGACAGGGCCGCGTTTGCCGAACTTCCCGTAGGCCCGCCGGAGTTGGTGCCCGCTCTGGTCGAGTCCGTGGACGTGTTCGGTGCGTTCCAGCAGCGCCTCCGTGGCGAACCCGGTTCCACAGCCGACGTCGAGCACGTGGTCGTCGGGCTCGATGTCGAGCATCGCGATGGCCTCGTTACGCATCTCCTCGTTCCAGATGAAGGGGTTGATGCGGTCGTAGACCTTCGAGAGATACTTGTAGAACGTTCGGGCCCGCGCCTTGTTCTCGAGGACGCCCATCGGAACAGGGTTGGGGGGCAAACGACATAATCCCCCTGCTTTCCCCTCGCACACTTTCGCAACTACCAAATAGGGACTCCCAGTACATTGGGGTGATTGAGGAATGCCACAGACACAGGTTCTCGAGCGCATCAAAGAGGCGGAGCAGGAGGCCGACGAGATCGTCGAACAGGCCCGCGAGGAGGCCGAGGAGCGCGTCGAGGCGGCCCGTGCCGAGGCCGACGAGATCCGCGAGACGGCCCGCGAGGAGGCCGAGACGGCCGCCGAACAGCGGCTTGCGGAGGCCAGCGAGGAGGTCGAGGCCGAGCGCGACCGGATCCTCGAGGAGGCCCGCGAGGAGCGCGAACAGTTGACCGCGGCCGCCGAGGAGCGCACGGACGAGGTGGTCGAGCACGTCGTCGACCTGTTCGAGGAGGCGGT
>CAZQZE010000017.1:0-18288 GCA_964597715.1 uncultured Halobacteriales archaeon | reverse complement strand
CGCGCAACGGGATGCACAGCTTCGACAACGCCTCCCTGTTCGTCGACGACCCCGAGGCGTCGATGCGTGACGCCGACCTCTACGACGTCGCCCCGACGATCCTCTCGCTGATGGATATCGACTACGACCGGACGGAGTTCGACGGCGCGAGCCTGGTCTAAAACAGACTCTCGAGGTCCTCGTCGAACAGGTCCTCGGTCGCCGGCGCCTCCCGGTCGGCGTCTGCGCCCGCCTCGCGGGCCCGTTCCATGAACTCCTCCACCCGTCGGGACCGCTCGACCCCACAGAGCAACACCAGCGCGGCGAGGCGCTCGCTGTCGAGCGGGAAGTCACCGCCACGGACCTGGAGGCTACCGGTCTCCTCCTCGACCCACGAGCGGGCCCGCTCGACACCCTTCCGGGAGACCCGCTCGGGCCGGCCGGCGACGACCACGAGCGCCGCCTCGGCCTCGACGGCGTCGGGCAGGCTCATACTCGTCAGGAGCGCGTTGCGGGTGAGACTCGTAACTGTGTTGACGTTCTCGGCGGCGTCCTCGCTCGCCTCGGCGGTGGCGTAGCCGACACTCGCGACCCCGCCCTCGCGGAGGGTGTTGATGATCTCCGAGGAGTCGACGACACTCTCGCCGACCCCCTCGACGGCCTCCCCGGCAGCTAGCAACACACCGACCCGCTGGGCGATCTGACTGTTGACCGCATCGAACCCCTCCTGGACGCTCTCGCCGCTCTCTCGCCAGGCGTCGTTGTCGACGAGGAGGGCGGCGTCGGCCTCGCGGGTCACGGTTTTCAGCGAGCGGCCGGCGTTTGCCTGGTAGATGCCACCCTCGTCGCGGCCCGGCAGGACCCCCAGCACGTAGACCGGGATGTTGTAAATACGGCCGAGTTCGCGCACGAGCGCCGGTGCGCCGCCGCTGCCGGTCCCGCCGCCGAGGCCGGCGACGACCATGACCGCCTCGGTCTCCGAGGTGATCCGGCCGTCAAGGCCGTCCAGCACCTCTGTCGCCTCGTCCTGCATGATCTCGGCGCCGAGTTCGTTGTCGCCGCCGACACCGTGACCCTTCACCCGGTCCTGGCCGATGAGCATCGTGTCGATCCCGAGAGACTGGAGGTCGGTCTCGGCGGTGTTGACCGCGAAGGCGCTCTGGACCGCGCCAAAGTCCATCCGGTAGTCGAATTCGGCGATAGCCTGGGCCACCTTCCCACCGGCCTGGCCCACACCGATCAGGGCGACTCTCATGGCTGAACGTTGTCACACTGCCTGATGAACGTTTGGCCCCAGGGTTTAAACCGGATCGCTGGGCCACCCGGCGTATGGACGACCAACTCGAGGAGCGGATTGCGACCCTCGAACGCGCAGTTACCGACGGCGAGGGCGACGTCGCCGCACTCACCGAGGCAGCCGTCACCGCCGAGCGGCTGGACGCTCTCGAGACGACCGCCGCCGACCTGGAGGACCGGGTCGCCGAACTCGAGGCCGCGACCCAGGCACTGCGTGGATACGTCGGGAACGTCCGCGCGGTGAACCGGGAGGTGGAGGAACGCGCTGACCTGGCACTCTCCCGCGTCGAGGCGTTGACCGGACAGCACACCGCAGACGACCGGCCGCCCACCCGGGATGGGGGTGGTCGTGACCGCGAGCGGGGCCACGAGGGCGAGGTGTCCCACGGTGACGGACAGCGGTCGGGTGGCCGCTGCGACCGGTGTGGCCGGCCAAAGGAGGGCGGTACAGGGGCAGAGTACCCCGAGCGAGGAACGCCGAGTGCAGCGCCCCCCGACAGAACCACCAGTATACAGGGTGACCAGGTGGGCGGAGCCGACAACACGCCTGACGGAAGCGAGCAGGGACCCGACAGGCGGGACGGTTCCGCAGAGCCGTCCTGGGCGGACGGTGTGGCCGACCCGATAGAAACTGACGCGCGGGCCGGCGACGGGCCCGACGCGGACGGGCCGCTTGGCCGACTCCGTCGGTTGCTGTGATCAGGGCCGTCCTCGCCGTTGCGCTCGCGGCGGCGCTGCTCGGTGTCTCGGTGCCTGTCGTCGAGGAGGCCGGCCGCGCACACAGTGACGCACGGGTGACAAACCAGCTCGACCGGGTCGAATCAGCGGCACAGGCACTCCGAGTGCGGTCGGCGGCCGCGACCGAGGGGGTCACCGCAAGGCGGACGCTGTCGTTGTCCCTGCCGGAGCGGACGTGGGCCCACCCCGGGCTCGTGCGACTGACAGTCCCGGGGCCCGGTGACCGTGCCAGGGTGACCTGGCGGGTCGAGGGAGGGGCCGAACACAGTCGGTGGCTGCTCGGTGGCGACGTCGTGGGCCCGCCGGGCGGGCTCACGCTCCGGACGGGCGGGACCCTGCAGGTGGCGCTGTTGCTCCGGCCGAACGGGACGGTCCAGCTGTGGCGGCTGAGGTTTATGACCGAGCACGGGAGCACGGCGGCCCATGGGACTACGCGCCCTGCTGTCCGATGAGGATGACCCGGGGTGTGGGTGTCAGCCCCGGTTCGAGGGTGGCCGGCTGGTCGTCGACGCTGGTGGCTGTGACGGGTCGGGTCGACTGGAACGGGCCCCGGACTGTCGGGCGACGGTCATCGCCGCGCTCAACGGTCGGGACGCCGAGGCCGTCCTGACCCGGGCTGCGGGCGTCGAGCGGGCCTACACCGGGGAGGCAGCGGCGCTCCTCGTCGCCGCCGGCCGGTTCGTCGACGCGGTCAGGGTTCACGACGACCGGCTGGCCGCGCGGGCGCGGGCGGACCCGCTCGGGGCCGCCCGCGAGGCGACCGGCCGGGCAGACGCGACCGCGACGGTCGCTGCCGAGACCGGACTCGCCGAACTCGCCGCGGCCGTCCGGGACACCGAGGCTGCACTCGCACCCGTCGAGGGACTCACCGTCAGCCGGTGGCGGGTCGACCGGGGGGTGCCTGACGCCGCGCTGGACGCGGTGCGGGAACTCGAGACCGGCGGCACCGTCCGCCGGTACCGGGGCGAGGAGACCCGGAGATACCACCTCGACCCGGTCGACCGGCAACTCGACGAGGACGAGACCACGCTGCTAGCTGCTGCGGCGGAGCGGGTCGCCTCCACGGCGGCTGACAGCACCACACCGCGGGACGCGGTCGCGGCGGCGCTCGACGGCGCCCCGGGTGAGACTGTCGAGCGGGTCGTTGCTGTCCTCGAAAAGCACACGCGCGGATACGGGCTACTCTCGGAGCTGTTTAGTGACCCGGCGGTGAGCGACGTCTACGTGACGGCGCCGGCGGCCGCAAACCCGGTCCGGGTCGTCGCTGACGGGCAGGCGATGCGAACGAATCTCCGGCTCACCGACCACGGGGTCGACGCTCTGGCCTCGCGGTTCCGCCGGGAGAGCGGTCGGGCCTTCTCCCGGGCTGCGCCGACACTGGATGCGGCGGTCGAGGTTGGCGGCCGACAGGTACGCGTCGCCGGACTCCGGCCGCCCGCGAGCGACGGGCTAGCCTTTGCGTTCCGGGCGCACGACGAGGACACCTGGCAGCTGACCGACCTCGTCGACAACCGAACTGTCACCGCCGAGGTCGCGGCGTTCCTGTGGCTGTGTGTCGAGCGGGGGCGGTCAGTCCTCCTGGCGGGGGCTCGGGGCGCCGGCAAGACGACGATGCTCGGGGCGTTGCTGTGGGAGGTGCCGACAGACGTCCGGACGGTGGCCATCGAGGACACGCCGGAACTCCCGGTGTCGGCGCTACAGGCTGCCGGCCGCGACGTCCAGCGACTCCGGACCGGTAGCGACGGTGGCGAGATACCACCCCCGGAGGCGCTCCGGACCGCGCTCCGGCTGGGGGACGGTGCGCTCGTCGTCGGGGAGGTCCGGGGCGGAGAGGCGAGCGTCCTGTACGAGGCGATGCGGGTCGGGGCGACGAGCGAGGCGGTCCTCGGGACTGTCCACGGCGACGGGGCCACGCCCGTCTACGAGCGCGTGGTCGAGGACCTCGGTGTCGCGCCCGCAGCCTTCGGGGCGACCGACCTGATCGTGACGCTAGAAGCCACGGCCGACGGGCGACGGGTCCGCCAGGTCGAGGAGGTGACCGACAGGGACCCGCCGGCGTTCGAGTCGCTGTATGCCGTCGACGGTGGGGGGCTCTCGTCCACGGGTCGCATCGAGCGCGGAAACAGCCGCCTCGTCGCCGGGCTCGCCCGACCCGGTGAGACGTACGAGGGTGTCAGCAACAGGATACAGGAGCGAACCGAACGGATTTCGGGCCGGGCGGCAGACGTGCCCGGGAGCCGACCGTGGGACTGACCGACCGACTCGCCGGGCTGTACCCCCTGCCGGTCGAGCCTGGGGCGGAGTTCTGCCGCGCAGTCCGGTTTCTTGACCTCGGTGCCCGCCCCTCGACGGTACTCGCGGCTGGCTACGTCCTCTCCGGCACAGGCGCGGTGGGACTGGCGGGCGCATCCCTTCTGTTGCCACCGCCACTCCGTCCGGCGGGACTGCTGGTCTCGCTGGCCTCCGGGCTCGTGGGCTCGTACGCCGCAGGGTGGCTCCCGCTTCTGCTCGCGACCGCCGGCCGGACGCGGAGTCTGGGTGCGGCCCCGGACCTCGTCGCGCGAGCGGTGCTTCGGATGCGTGTTACGCCCGCCCCCGAGCGAGCGGCCGCCTTCGCGGCCGACAGCGGCCAGAGCCGTCTGGCAGCGAGTCTTCGCCGTCACGTCCGGGCGGCCCGGCCGACCGGTAACACCGGACTGGAGGCCTTCGCGGCGGAGTGGGAGGGGTGGTTTCCGTCGTTGGGGCGCGCGCTCACGCTCGTCGAGGCCGCGGGGTCCGTCCCGGCAGACCGGCGTGAGGCGGTCCTTGACCGTGCGCTCGATACCGTTCTCGACGGGGTCAGAACCCGGACACAGGCGTACGCGACGAGTGTTACGGCTCCCGCGACCGCCCTGTACGCCTTCGGCGTCCTCCTGCCGACGGCGCTCGTGGCGTTGCTCCCCGCCGCCCGCACGGCCGGGGTGGCTGTGACGCCGCTCTCGGTAGCTGTCGTGTATGACCTCCTCGTTCCGGCGGCTGTCCTCACAGCCGGTGCGTGGCTGCTCGCACACCGACCCGTGGCGTTTCCGCCGCCGCGGGTCACACCCACAGACACGGCCGTCGACGGTGCGGTGAGCGCGCGAACGGCGCTCCTGGTAGGGGCGACTGGTGCTGTCCTCGGCTGGCTCGGAGCAGCCCGGGTCGCGCCAGGGTGGGCCCCGCCGCTCGTCGCGACGGGGTGGGGTGTCGGCGGCGCTCTCTGGCTGTACTTTCGTCCTGTGCTGAGCGTTCACGAGCGGGTCCACGCGGCCGAGCAGGCGCTCCCTGATGCACTCGCCCTGCTCGGCCGTCGGGTTGTGGCCGGCGAGGGCGTCGAGTGGGCAATCGAGAGCGTGAGCGAGGACATCACCGGACCGCTCGGCGACGCGTTGGCGGCCGGCGCGCGCCGTCAGCGACGGCTCCAGGTCGGTATCGAGGCGGCCCTCCTCGGGGAGCACGGGGAACTCGAGCGGGTGCCGAGCCGACGCCTGCGTGGGAGTTTCTCGATAGTCGTGCTCGCGGGCAGAGAGGGACGCCCCGCGGGCGAGGCGCTCCTCTCACTCGCGAACCACGTCGAGCGACTCCAGCGCGTCGAGGCGGATGCCCGTGCGGAACTCGATACCGTCTGCAACACACTCCGGAGCACGGGCAGTGTCTTTGGCCCGCTGGTTGCCGGGGCAACCGTCGCGCTCGCGGCGGCGATGACCGGCGGTGAGTTCATCGGCGGACCGGGAATGCCGTGGCTCGGCGCCGTCGTGGGCATCTATGTCCTAATACTCGGCACCCTGTTGCCCGCACTCGCGGTTGGGCTGCAGCGTGGCTTTGACCCGGCACTCGTCGGCCACGCTGTCGGGAAGGCGCTGTGTGTGGCTGTGACTGTCTATCTCGCAGGCTACGTACTCGCCGGCGGGGTTGCCTGAGTTTATACCCGAGGGCGGGACCACACCCCCTGTGCTGGACACGACAGCTGATACCTGGTACACGTGGCTCGGGCTGGTCGCCACGAGCCTGGCGGTCGGCGGCGTCGTCGCCGGGTTGCCGACAGCCGTCCCGCCGGACGCGGCGGCCGTCGCCGCGGCTATCGACGGTATCGCGGCTAGCCCTTACAGCGAGCGCGAACACGTCACAGTCCCGGCAGACGCGGTGCGACTCGACACGCACCGGCTGGCGCTTCGCTCTGACGGCGGGACTGCGCACGCGTCGTTCACACGGACAGTCACGCCGGCCGAGAGCAGCCGACTCACGGCGGTCCTCCGGGGTACAGCACCCCACAAGGCCTACCGGACAAAGGAGGCGTTTGTCGGCGCGCTACGGGAAGCACGCGCCGCGGACCGGACGTGGCAGCCGGCACCGGACCGACTGACAGTCAGGCGTGTTACATGGGGGGAGGTCGATGCGACGCTCGTCGGATAGCGGCGGGACCGAGCCACTCGCGGCGCTCGTGTCCGTCGCGGTCGTCTGCGCTGCGGTGAGTCTCTACGCGGGTGTGCTCCCGGTCCCACCGTCGACGAACCCGAAGGCCGCGGCGGCCGAGAGACTGCTCGACAGCGTCTATGCGCGGGCGGCCGAGACGGGGGTGGTCCACCCCGGTCGGCTCGGCGAGGCCCTCCGGTCGGCGGGGCAGGTGCGAGGGCAGTGGCGGGTGAACGTCAGCGTCAACAGCGGCACCGCGAGGTGGCAGCACGGGCCGAACCCGCCCGAGGGGGCGAGCGGCGCCGAGAGCGTCACCCGGCGAGTGAGTGTACGACACCCACTCGGGCAGGTCCGGCCCGGCCGGCTCAGGGTGGTCGTGTGGTGAGCCGAGCGGTCAGTACCGTGGTCGACACGGTGCTTTTCCTGCTTCTGGTGTCGGCTGCCACGGTCGTCGTGACGGGGCCCGTGGCCGAGCCCGTGGATGCGCCGGCGGACGAGACTGCCGAGTTAGTCACGACCAGTACCGCGACCGTCGAGTACGAGTTTGGGCAGGAGCGGACAGTTCGTCAGCGTGCTCACGGAACCTACGCGGGGCTGCTTGCCCGCGCGGCAGTCGCAAACGCGACACTCGACGGGCGGCACATAGCCCCCGCCGGTCCGGCGTTTGCTGCCAGTGTCCGCGAGCGGACGGCAGCCGTCCTCGGGGCGAACGTCCAGGTGTCGGCACGCTGGGCCCTGTACCCCCGCGCCCCGGTTGCTGGTCAGGTGAGCGTCGGACCTACCCCGCCCCCGTGGGCGGACGTCCACGTCGCCCGGTTCCGTGTGCCTGTGGCGGTCCCGGCCACCGAGTCCAAACGAACGTACAGCGGCCTCGCCCGCGGGATAGCAGCGGCTGTGACTGCGGGGACACTCCCGGAGGACGGTGCCGAGCTCCCGCTGGGTGAGGGGCCACACCGGCACAGTGTCTCCCACCGGGTCGACGTGCTCGCCGGCCCGGAGGGCGAGCTCGCCCGCCAGCACGCCAGTGCGGGGGATGTGACGGCAGCCACGCGTGTGGCGACGGAGGGGCTCGCCGCGGTGCTGGCGGCCGACCTCAGGCGCCAGTTCGGGTCCCCCGGGAACGCCACCGCCGCCGTCCGCACCGGAACCGCGACGGTCGTCGTCAGGCGGTGGGACGGGTGACCGACCGCGCGAGGGTCCCCTTCGCGTTGCTCGGCGTCCTGCTGCTGGTCGGGAGCGCGACGTACGCCGGGTCGCTGTCGGGGCCGACGGTATCCGAGCCGCGTGTCGCGGAGGCGATGTCGGAGTTCAGTGCCGAAACCCGGACCGCGCTGATAGAGGCCGCCCGGGATGCCGCGGTAGAGTCGGCGGCCAAGCCGGTGACCAGCCGTGCGACCACACCGGTCGGCCGCGCACTCAGCGCTCGGGAGACGTTCCGGGACGCACTGGAGCTTCGGGTCTACACCCGGGCTCGACAGGCGCTCGAGAGCCTCGGCCGACAGCAGGGGCAACTCCGCCTCTCGGCGTCCCTTCCGGTCCCCGAGACAGAGGCTGAGTTGCGCCGGGCGGTCGACCGGGTGGCGGTCGAGCGGGCCGGCCCCGGCGGGACAGCGCTGCGCGTAACTGTCGACAACGTGAGTCTGAGCGCACATCGGAACGGAGGAACCGTCGCTCGGACGGCTGTCAGCCCGACAGTCCGGGTATCCGCCCCGACGCTCGCGGTCCACGACCGCGTCGGCCTGTTCGAGGAGCGCCTCGACGCCGGTCCGACCGAGCCCGGTCTCGGGCGCCGGCTGACCGCAAGCCTCTATCCGCTGGCCTGGACGCGGGGCTACGCCCAGTTCGCGGGGACGCCGATCGAGAATGTCATCGCCAACAGACACGTCGCGCTTGCGACCAACGAGGCGGTACTCGACATCCAGCGTGCGGTATTCGGGGCCGGTGACCCGGTCGGGAGACGTGCACTCGGGCGAGCGACCGCACAGGCTGCCATATCCGACGCGTTGAAAGGGTCGGGGCATACCGGATTGAAGACACTCCAGCGCGCACGCGGTTACACCGTCGACCCGTCACCGCTGCCTGACCGGAAGCGTCTGGGTGAGCGCGCGCGCGAGCAAGGGCCGTCGCCGGAGGAGAATATCACCATCGGCGTCAACACGACGGCCGACCGGGCGTTTCTCTCCGTGTTCGGCCCGGACGCGAGGGTTTCACTCGCGGAGCGACTCAAGCGTCACTACGAGGTGGACGCCCGGCTAGGGGTGGATGCGTCCGTGGTCTCGGAGCGGCGTGTTGGGCCCGCTGTCCGCCCGGGCGAGAACTGGACACAGGTCGGCTCGGGGCGCGAGACGGATATCACCGTCAAGCGCCGTGTCGCCGACCCGCCCAAACCGGGCGGTGACTGGCACGTCCTGGCACACCACCCACGAACGGTTGTCAAGCGAGTTACCGACCGTCACGTCTGGGCGACGCCCGAAGGGACCCGCACCACAGAGACACGGCGAGTCGTCAGGATACACGTCACAGTCCTGTTGGCAGGAAACCACGCTATCGACAGTGCGCCCGGGGCTGTCACCCCAGTCCACGTTCGCGGCGGGCCGCTAGACGGCCCGAATCTGGCAGCCGTCACCGGAGCGGCGCGCGAGCAACTCCTCGCGGACGAGGGTGGGCCGGACGGTGTCGCCCGGCGTCTCGCTGTGGGCGACCTCGGACTGTTACAGCAACGGTCGGCAGCCATGTCAACGGAAACAACGGTCACCGGCGAGCGGCCGCCGGGGCTCGAGGCGTGGGTGTACCGCGACCTCGCGGACCTGCGCCGCCGGGTCGCGAACGTCTCGGTGACGACGACCCGCGGGGCGGTCGGGACCTTCGGGGTGAATCCACCGGCAGAGCTCCGGGAGCGCCTCCGGGAACGTCGGGCGGCGTTGCGTGAGCACCCGGCCGAGTACGATGGGGTCGCCGACAGGGCCCGGATAGCGGCGCGGATAGCGTATCTCGACCGCGTCTCTCGGTTGCTCGGGAGCCGTGCGGAGCGTCGGCGCGACAGGGCCACCACAGTTATCGACGAGGTGTCCGCGGAGCGTGAGGGTGGCCTCCACGGGCCGTACCGGAGTCGGGGACGACCCTCACCGCCCGACGGACCGGAACTGCCAATGAGCGTCGATGCCCGTCCCTCGTATCTGACGACCGCGGCGGTCGACAGCAGAACGCTCCCCGGCCTGCGGAATGGGCGCTCCGGCCACCCGCTCGCGGTCCGGAACACGAACGTCGTATCAGCCCCCTATGCCGACGCTGTCGGCGGGATCATCGAGGCGTTCACCGGACCCGACCGCGTCTCGCTGGGCCGGGCCGCGCAGGCCCTTCGGGTGTCGGGTGCCAGCCTGATAGCCGCCAACCGGTCGAGCGAGCAACACCGGAAACTGTCCGAGCGGGTCTCCAGGTCGGTGAGCCACCTCCGGCACAGACTCGTCTTCACGCTGGAACGCGAGGGTCTCGGGAACAGGTCTGTCCGGCGCTCGCTGGTCGAGAGCGCCACCGACCGGTGGGGGCGGCCCGAGGAACGCACCCGCGCGTTCGTCAACGGTTCGGCGGTGACCGCGGTCCACCGGGCGGCCGTCGACGAGTGGCCGGAACTCACCGGTCGCGAGCGCGACACACTCCGGCTTCGACTCGCCGCCGGGGTCAGAGGCGGGCTAGACACGCCCCGTGTCGGCGTCGAAAAGCCGGCGGTGCAGGAGGTGGTCGACACCGTCAGAACGGTCGCCGAGGGGGAACTCCGTCGAAAGGCTGATCAGCTCTCGCAGGCGGTGGGCCAGCGGGTAGCAGGGCGGCTGAAGGACGAGGTGCTCTCGACCGAGACCGGCAAGCGACTCGGCGGGGAGTTCCTCGCGAAGCTCCCGACGGGCGTCCCGCTGGCCCCTGTTCCGGGGCTCTGGTACGCGACAGCGAACTTCTGGGACGTGGAGGTCCGCGGGACCTACGCGCAGTTCGTCGTCCGAGTGCCCCGCGGTGCCCCGGACAGGCCGGGCAAGTTCAGGTACGTCCGGGACGGGGAGGCGGTACGGCTGGACGTCGACGCTGACGGTGACCGGGAACTGCTGGGGCGGGCGAGTCGGATACAGTTCACCACGGGGACCGATGTCGCCGTCGCGGTGCCTGCCGGGCCACGTGGGGTCGCGGACGTGGACGGTCAGCGAACCGAGACCTCCGCCGGGTGGCCACGACCGGGGTGGAAGTGACAGTCACTTGTACCCGGACGGTCTACGGCGGGTATGCTCAGAGGGGAGTTCCCGTCGGCGGGCGAGCAGTCGCCGGAGACGCTCCGGGCGGCCTACGACGACTATCTGGCGACAGTTATCGACGCAGTTGGCGTCGACGCCGTCGCGGAGCGGACCGGGCTCGGCCCCGACACTCTGCGCGCGGTCACAGCCGGTGAGGCCCCGGGACTGACGCTGTCGGAGGCGGCGGCGGTGCTGGCGGCCGACCCCGACCGGCCGGATGCCGACACTATCGCCGCGGAGGCCCGGGATATCCTCCTGATGGGGATGACGACTGCGGTTCTCGACGTGGAGGTACTCGCCTCGGTGGTCGACGGCGAACTCGAGCCAAAGGAGATCCAGCAGAAGGTCGAGGGGCGGTTCCCCGTCACGCTCGACGAGTACGCCCTGCTCCACAGCACCATCGAGGGTCGGAAGCGATGACACGGGTCGTGGTGCTTGGCTGTGGGTACGTCGGGCTCGAACTCTGTCGCCAGCTCGACGCCGAGGTGGTTGGTGTCCGTCGGTCGGACGCGGGCATCCAGGCCATCGAGGCAACCGGTGCGACGGCCGTACAGGCAGACCTTACAGACGCCGACGCGCTCGAGGCGGTTCCGGACCCCGACGCGGTCATCTTCGCGGCGAGTTCGGGCGGTCGCGGGGCCGAGACAGCCCGGGAGGTGTACGTCGAGGGGCAGCGAACGGCACTCGAACACTTCGCCGAGCGCCCGGACCCACCGGGGCGGTACGTCTACACCTCGAGTACGGGCGTCTACGGCGACCACGGCGGCGACTGGGTCGACGAGACGACGACGCTGTCCCCGGTGACCGAGAAGACCGAGGTGCTCGTCGAAGCCGAGGCGGTCGCACTCGAGGGCGCATCGGAGCGGGGAATCGACGGGAGTGTGGCCCGCTTTGGTGGCCTCTACGGCCCCGACCGCTACCGTCTACAGCGGTACGTCGAGGGGCCAGTGACCGAGGGATACCTGAACATGGTCCACCGGGACGACGCCGCCGGCGCCGTCCGGTTTCTGCTCGAGGCGAACGCCGCCCGCGGGGAGGTTGTGGTAGTGGTCGACGACGAACCCGTCGAGAAGTGGGACTTTGCGGACTGGCTGGCCGAGCAGTGTGGGGAGCCTGCTCCGCCAAAGCGGACCGTCGAGGAACGTCTGGAGGGGGACGTCTCGGAGACCGCACGGCGCCGACTCACCACCAGCAAACGCTGCTCGAACGCCACGCTCCGCGGGCTGGGCTATGACTTCCGGTATCCGACCTACCGGGAGGGGTATCGGGCGGCCATCGCGGCCTGGAGCGAGGACAAATAGCGTGACGGCGGCGGGAGTGACCGACGCAGCCGGGAATAGGAATGTTCTTTTGACCCGGTCTAATGCGTATTGAGCATGGGTTTGATGGTCGCCGTTTCGGACGTGGTCCGGGGTGCGTCCGATACCGTCTCGTCGCTGGCGGCCGACCAACCGCTGGTCGTCGCCGGAGCGGTGGTGGTACTGGCTGTGCTGCTGGCGGTCAGCGTGGTTGCGCTCCGCCGGTATCGCCGCCCAACTGGCCGGCGCTTTGTGGACGTTCTTGACGACCTCGGGGCGGTGACGGTGTTGATGCATCCGAACCCCGACCCGGACGCGATGTCCTGTGCGCTGGCGGTCAAACAGCTCGCCGAATCCGGTGACACCGACGCGACGCTGCAGTATCCGGGCCAGATTCGCCACCAGGAGAACCGGGCCTTCGAGACTGTCCTCGACGCCGACTTCGAGCAGGTCGACAACGCCGGCGACCTCGACGACGGAGAGGTGGTGCTCGTCGACCACAACGAGCCCCGCGGGTTCTCGGGCGCCGAGGGGGTCGACCCGGTCGCGGTTGTCGACCACCACCCCGGCGGCGGCGAGGGGCGGGAGTTCACCGACATCCGGACCGACAGCGGTGCCTGTGCGAGCATCTTCGCCGAGTACTTCCGGGAGATGGGCTGGGAGCTCGGAGGCCCCGGTGAGAACGGGGAGGCCACCGAGGGGCAGACGCTCCCGTCGGCCACTGCGACCGGGCTCCTCTACGGGATCCAGTCGGACACCAGCCAGCTCACCAGGGGCTGCTCGCCGTCGGAGTTCGACGGCGCGCGCTATCTCTATCCAGGGGTCGACGAGGACCGGCTCGACCGGATCGCCAACCCCGAGGTCGACGCCGAGGTGCTCGAGATAAAGGCGACAGCGATCACCGGTCGAGAGGTACGCAGCGCCTTTGCGGTCAGCGATGTCGGTTCGGTCTCGAACGTGGACGCGGTTCCACAGGCCGCCGACGAACTCCTCCGACTCGAGGGTGTCACGGCCGTCGTGGTTCTCGGGGACACGGACGGCCAGATCCACCTCTCCGGCCGTTCGCGTGACGACCGGGTCCACATGGGCAAGACCCTGAGCGCAGTCGTCGAGGACGTCCCCCTGGGTGGGGCCGGTGGCCACGCCCGGATGGGTGGCGGGCAGCTATCCATCGAGCATATGAACGGGCTCGGACCGGGTGACGGGCTGACCCGCGAGGAGTTCCACGAGCGCCTATTCATGGCGATGAGCGGCGAGCTGTAGCGCGTTGGAGCGGCAGGCCGAAGTTGCCGGAGCGCCGACCGCCGGTATGGCGACCGCAGACGCGACCTGGGGCTACCGGGACCGTCACGACGGCTTCGCGCGA
The DNA here is from genome assembly GCA_964597715.1 of uncultured Halobacteriales archaeon. Taxonomy (GTDB): domain Archaea; phylum Halobacteriota; class Halobacteria; order Halobacteriales; family Haloarculaceae; genus Salinirussus. The sequence goes on along the minus strand of CAZQZE010000017.1, from coordinate 4,903 downwards.
ACCTACTTCCGGGCGTTCGGGGACTGTGTCGTCTCCTCTATCGGGGTCGGCACCTACCTCGGCGAGCCGACCGACGCCGCCGACGATGCCTACCGCGAGGCGGTTGTCGAGGCCGTCGAATCCGGTATCAACGTCATCGACACCGCGGTCAACTACCGCTGCCAGCGCAGCGAGCGGACCGTCGGCGAGGCGGTCGAGGCGGCGGCTGTCGACCGCGAAGCGCTCATGGTCGCCACGAAAGGCGGGTTTCTCCCCTTTGAGGGCACACAGCCCGACAACCCGGGGCGGTACGTCCGCGAGACGTACCTCGACCCTGGCCTCGTCGACCCTGCGGACCTGGTCGGCGGCCGGCACTGTCTCTCCCCCGGCTTCATCGACGACCAACTCGACCGCTCGCTCTCGAATCTCGGCCTCGACACGCTCGACCTGTACTATCTGCACAACCCCGAGACCCAGCTCCAGGAGTGCTCGCGAGCGGCGGTCTACGACCAACTCGAGGCCGCCTTCGAGGTCCTCGAGCGACGGGTTCAGGCCGGTGACATCCGCCACTACGGTGTCGCGACCTGGGAGGCGTTCCGGGCCGAGGAGGGCGACCCATCCTACCTCTCCCTGCCGGCAGTCCTCGAGCGGGCGCGAGCGGCCGCGGAGACGGCCGGCTCGGCGACCACGAGTCTCCGGGCGGTCCAACTCCCGTTCAACGTCCACATGGCCGACGCCTTCACCGTCGCGTCCCACGACACGCCCGAGGGTCCAAAAAGTGCACTGTGGTCGGCGAATGACGCCGGCCTGGACGTGTTCGCGAGCGCCTCACTCATGCAGGGCCGGCTGGCCCGCGAACTGCCCGAGGACGTGGCGGAGAGGCTCGACGGGGAAACCCGCGCACAGCAGGCGATCAACTTCGCGCGAAGCGCCCCCGGCGTGACGAGCGCGCTGGTCGGGACCGGCTCGCCGGCACACGTCGCCGAGAACGTCGGCGCCGGCACGTACGAGCCGCTGGGTGCCGGTGCCTTCGACGCCGTTTTCGAGTGATCAGGGCATCTCCTGCCACTCCGTGCCACAGCCCGGACAGACCCGACGTTTGCCGACGTCGTCGGGCATGGCCTCGGTGGCCAACTCCTCCTCGCACTCGGCGCAGGTCAGCCGCTCGTAGGTGTCCTTCTCGATGTCCCCGGAACGGAGGCCTCGCCTGACAGACTCCATATCTGTCGGTAGCCAGCCCGCGAGTAAAAAGCCAGCGCGCCCGTGAGCGCCGGCGAGGCTGTGAGGAGAACGGCGGGCTTTTGCACGCTGGGACCCGGGGTCCGGGTAATGGAGTACGTCCAGGAGGCAGTCACGACGCTCCACGACTTCGGGGACGCGTACCCGCCCGCCCCGACCGAGCGGGCGGCGGTCGTCGTTCCGATGACCGAGCGCGACCACGCCGCCCTCGCGGCCGAGCGGGTCCTCCGGACCCTGGAGGAGTTGGACCTCGGAGAGGTGGTCGTTCCCCTGCGGGCCGGTCCCGACGAGGTGAGCGACGTCGTCGCGTGGGTGGACGGGTTCGACGTGCCCTCGGAGGTGGTGTGGTGTACCGCGCCGGCCGTCGAGTCGGCGCTCGCCGACGCGGGGCTGGACGGGGCGGCCGGCAAAGGCCGGGACGTCTGGCTGGGGCTCGGGGCTGCCGTTGCCGGGGACGCCGAGTTCGTCGTTGTTCACGACGCCGACGCGACCACCTACAGCCGGGCCCATGTCCCTCGGCTGTTACACCCCGTCGCAAACGGCTTTGCCTTCTCGAAGGGCTACTACGCTCGCGTCGAGAACGACCGCATTTACGGCCGGCTCAACCGGCTGTTCTACGAGCCGCTGGTCCGGGCGCTCGCCGACGTCCACGACGACCCGGTCGTCGAGTATCTCGGCGCCTTTCGGTACGCGCTCGCAGGGGAGTTCGCCGCACCGACGAGCGTCGCCAAACAGGTCCGCGTCCAGCGTGGCTGGGGCCTGGAGGTCGGCACCCTCGGCGAGGCGTTCGGTATCGTCGGCCCGGAGGGAACCGCACAGGTCGACCTGGGGGTTCACGAACACGACCACCGTTCGGTCGGGGGCCCCGACGGGCTCGGTGACATGTGTACCGAGGTGGGGGCGGCACTCTTTCACGCCCTCGCCGACAACGGCGTCGAGCCCGACTACGAGACTGTCCGGGACCGCTACCGTGAGCACGCCTACCGGCTCGTCGACCAGTACGCCGCCGACGCCGGGTTCAACGGGCTGGACTACGACCCGACCGCCGAACGCGAGCAGGTCGACACCTACGTCACAGGGGTCCGGTCGCCGGCCGCCGACAGGCGGCTCCCGGCCTGGCGGACAGCACCGCTCGACCCAGCGGCCCTCCGCGAGCACTCGGCACGGGCTATCGCGGAGGAACGCTGAAGCCGCCGGCGCCCGGGCGTGAGATATGGACCTCAGCCCCGACGACATCGCGGGCGTGGTCGACCTGTTTGGCGCGCTCACCCGGGGGGAACTCCGGCGAGCGCTCTCCGAACTCGCCTTCCGTCGCGGCGAGGAGCGCGAGCCGGGGGCGTTCGAGGACGACATCCGAGCGGCCCTCGACTCCTACCATCTCGTGGCGGTCCCGGCCGACACCCACGACGGTGCCGAGCGCGGCAGGGAGGCCGACCAACCGCTGCTCGTCGCCGGCCCCGTCGCGTTCCCGACGCTGCCCGAGGGTGGCGAGGACCTCCCCCACATCATGAACGTGCCCGGCCGGCGGGTCGACCGTGCGGCGGCCGCGGCGGCCGCCGAGGAGCAGTTCCGGGCTGACGCCGCGACAGCCGTCAGCGCCGGCGACGCCGGGCGGGTGGGGGCGTTACTCGATGTCAGCTACGAGCTGGAGGCGTGGGGCCCGGTCGACCTCGGCGGGGTCCGCCGGCGGCTCGACGCTGCGAGGGATGGGACGAATTAAGACCGTGTAGCACGTCGCGACGGGTATGGACTTAGCGGGGGTACGTCGACACGAGCCGTCGACGGTAGCCGGCCAGGAGCGTGAGGCGGCGGTCGTCGTCCCCCTCATCGAGCGCCCGGACGGGCCGGCACTCCTCTTTACCAAGCGTGCCGACCACCTCTCGGACCACCCGGGGCAGATGAGCTTCCCCGGCGGCGGTCGCGAGCCCGAGGACGGTGGCCTCCGGGACGCGGCCTGTCGCGAGGCCGAGGAGGAGGTCGGCATGAGGCGGTCGGAGCTAGACTTCGTCGGCCGGCTGGACGATATCGAGACTGTCACCCGCTACTCGGTCCGGCCGTTTGTCGCCTGGGCGCCCGACCGCGAGTACGCCCCCGGCGACGAGGAGGTGGCAGAGGTGGCGGTGCTCTCGCTCGAGGCCCTGACCGACCTCGACAACTACGAGAGCGAGCGTCGGGACCACCCCTACTACGGCGACATCCGTCTGCACTTTTTCTACGTCGACGGATACACCGTCTGGGGGGCGACCGCCCGTATCTTCGTCCAGTTTCTCGAACTCGCGACCGACTGGGAGATGCCCCCCGAGCCCGACCGTCGGGTCGAGCGCGACGCGGACTACCCCACCTGAGCCCGGATACCCCCGGCGTGCGGCGGCCAACGGCCGGTGTGTTGCCAGAGCCCCACCGGGAGCGCCGCCTGCGTGTCGAGGCTGTCAGGACACAGGTCGTGGTGTGGCGTCGACACTGTTGCCGACCACCGGCTTGTCGTAACCGGTAGCTACGCCACGTCTTCGTCGGTGTCGTCGCTACTGCCGTTTGCCTCCTCGACAGCGACCTGCGTGTCCTCCTGGGTTCCGCCGTCGGCCTTTGGGACACGGACCTGTAGCGTGCCGTTGTCCGCGAGCGTCGCCGTGGCGGCTCCAGGGTCGATGGCAGCCTCCGCGGGCAGTTCGGCGTGGCCGTCGAGCGCGAGCCCCCGGCCGGGAAACCGCATCTCGAACCCCTCGTGGAACTCCCGGAAGCGGTCGACCCGGACCTGGACCTCGCCGTCCTCGAACCGGACCTGAACGTCACTTGCCGTCGCGCCCGGGGCATCGAACACCGCGAGATAGGCGTCGTCGCTCTCGAGCAGGTCGACCGGGAGCGGGCGGCTCTCCTGGGCGCGTCCGACCGCCCGCCCAACCGTCTCGACGACCGTATTCCCGATTGTTTCCCCGAGCTCCCGTATCATAGCTCGACCGCTTCCAGCGACTCCGTCCCCTGGCAGTACGGGCAGACGAAGTCGGTCACGCCCACGTCGTCGGGCATGTCGTAGGTGTAGTGGAGCTCGAACATGTCCATCTCGCACCCGTTATCGTTGCACACGACTTCGAGGGTAGCAGGCATACCGTCTCGTATGACTGGCGCACGTATCAAAGTCGCGGCTCCGGGGCCCTCCCACAGGAGGCCCCTCGAGCAGACACGCTCTTTTGGCTTGAGGCGGTAGAACGGTTAATGACCGACCCAGCCGACATCGAGGCCACCATCGTGGACGGCTACGTCGACGAGCCGGCCCACTTCGGTGTCCCCCCGTATATCTCCACGTATCCGCGGTACGTCGCCGGCGCACTCGCGGACGCCGGCCTCGACCGCGGGGCCGTCACCTACCGCACCATCGACGAACTCCGCGACCACCCCCGCCGGTGGCGCGACGTCGAGGAGGCGGACCTCCTGGTCTACGTCGGCGGTATGACCGTCCCCGGCAAGTACGTCGGCGGCACGCCGGCCGAACCCGACGAGGTCCGCAAGGTCGCCTGGACAGCGGACGGTGTCTCGGTGATGGGCGGCCCCGTCCGGTTTGGCGTTGGCGAGCAAAACGAGGGGGCGACCGAGACCGAGCGCGACGACCTCGACTTCGACTTCCTCGCGATGGCCGACATCGAGGCCGCGGTCTACGACCTCGTCGAGAACGGTCTCGAGGGGTTCAACG
>CAZQZE010000016.1:0-18304 GCA_964597715.1 uncultured Halobacteriales archaeon | reverse complement strand
CCATTGTGTTCGGGTTCCTATCCATAGTCCATGCTTACAATGGTGTCGGTGGGTGGTAAATCCATTGTAAGTAATTACAATGGTGGTTTCGGACCGGCCCACGACCAGCGCCGACTCGGCAGCGGTGACAGCGCCGGGCAGGCGGCCGATGGCCCGGACGACCCCCGAGACTTCGACCGGCTGCCGCCGATGCGGGTGCTCGGACAGTTCCGCGAGACGTACATCGTCGCCGAGACGCCCGACGGGCTGGTGCTGGTCGACCAGCACGCCGCCGACGAGCGGGTCAACTACGAGCGTCTCCGGGCGGCCTTTGCGGACGGGGTAGAGACGCAGGCGCTGGCCGAGCCGGCCGAGGTCAGGGTCACTGCCGCCGAGCGGGCGGCCGCCGAGGCACACAGCGAGGCGCTGGCGCGGCTCGGCTTCCGGGTCGGGGTCGCCGACGACCGGACCGTCACACTCCGGTCGGTGCCGGCGCTGCTCGCCGCGGAGGGCACCGACCTGGTCCCCGACCTGCTTGCGGACCTCGCCGGCGGCCGGGACCCGACCGACACCGTCGAGGCTGTCGCCGACGACCTGCTGGCGGACCTGGCCTGTTACCCCTCGGTGACGGGTAACACCTCGCTGACGGAGGGGTCGGTCGTCGACCTGCTGGAGCGTCTCGACGCCTGCGAGAACCCCTACGCCTGTCCCCACGGCCGGCCGGTCGTCGTCGAGTTCGACGACGACGAACTCGAGGCCCGCTTCGAGCGTGACTACCCCGGTCACGGTGACTGAGGGCGCTCCCGACGGTTGCACCCGGCACTGCGGCGGGTTTTGCCCCGCGATATCGCCGGCCGATACCGGCCAACAGGATAAAACCGCGGAGGGTCGACTGTGACGTATGACCCTGTTGACGTTCGGGGAGACGCCGTTGCGGTTCGTTCCCGTCGACGGTGGACAGCTCCACACGGCGCGGGAGATGCGCGCGCACGCCGACGGGACCGAGAGTAACGCCGCCGCCGCGGCGGCGGCCATCGGCGGCGAGGGCGTCTGGGTCTCGAAACTCCCCGACACGCCGCTTGGCCGGCGGGTCGCCTCGGAACTCCGGGGCCAGGGGGTCAATACCGCGGTCACCTGGACCGACGAGCGCCGCCAGGGGCTGCGTTTCGAGGAGGCCGGCGTCAAGCCACGCGAGGGAGCGACGCTACAGGACCGCTCGGGCTGCGCGATGGCCGCCGTCGAGCCCGAGGACCTGCCGATGGACAAACTCAGGGCCGCCGACGCTGTCTTTACCGGCGCGAGCACGCTGGCGCTGTCCGAGAAGGCCGCCGACACCGCCACGGCTGTCTTCGAGGCAACGGAGGGGACGGCGATCACCGCCGCAGCGGACCTCGACCGCCAGCCTGGCCTGTGTTCCGCGGCCGACGCCCGCGCGGCGCTGGACCGCCTGTCGGGCGGGCTGGATATCCTCGTAGCGAGTGAGGCCGACGCCGCGGCGGTTCTCGAGAAAAACGGCGGGGCCCGCGAACTCCTCACGGCGGTCGCTACCGAGTACGACCTGAAGGTAGTCGCCATCACCCGGTCGGACCGAAACGCCATCGCCATGTACGATACCCCGGGGACGAACGTGGTCCACGAGCGAGCGACCATGGGGACGGAGACGGTCGACCCGGCCGGCGGGCACGCGGCCTTCGTCGGGGCCTTCCTCCAGCGACTCGTCGACGGGGCCGACGTTGCCGACGCGCTGAGCCACGGGGTGGCCGCGGGCGCGCTCGTCCGGACGGTCCCCGGCCCGTATCTGACTGTCGACCGCGCGGAACTCGACCGTGTCGTGGCGGAGTCGGTCGAGGAGCCCTAACAGCTAACAGCCACACGGCGCCCTACGGGTAAGCTGCCGATACTGATATAAGAACAAGTATCAACTATCGGAGTATGAACTGGTCGCTCGTCCGGGTTGTAGCGCTCGTCGTGCTTGTCGGGGTGACCGCACCCGCGGTCACCGGCGGTGTCACCGCACAGGAGCAGACGACTGTCACCCTCACCGTCACCGACCGGGCCGGCGAGCGGGTCGGCGACGTCGACCTGACCGTCGTCTGGAACAACGGGGAGGGCAGCGAAAACGTGACGACGCGCGCGAACGGTCAGGCGCTCGTGGACGTGCCGGCGGATGCGACCGTCCAGGTGCGCGTCACCGACGACGAGTATCTCCGCAACAGACCGGCAGTCTTCTTCGGTGTCGACGGCGGGGAACTCGAGGTGGAGGTGTCGCTGCCGGGGACTGCCCGCGTCACTGCGACCGACAGCACCGGGCCGGTCGAGGGGGCAACGGCCCGGCTCTCGGGCCAGGATATCACCCGAACCACCGACACCGGTGCCGACGGGCTTGCTGTGCTCGGCCCTGTCGAGCGGGGTGACTACGCCCTCCGGGTCACCGAGCCCGGGTACCTGACAAACTCGACCGGCATCACGCTCACCGGGGAGGTCGACCGGAATATCACGCTGCGGGAGGCCGACCGACAACTCACCGTGCGGGTCGTCGACGACCACTTCGACCCGCCGCGGGCACTGTCCGAGGCAACCGTTAGTATCGAGGGGGTGGCAACGCTGACGACCGGGAACAACGGCCAGCGCGGGACGACTGTCCCCGTCAACACCGACTACGTGATAACCGCCACAAAGGACGGCTACGAGTCGGTCGTCCGGACCGTGTCGGTCGATGAGTCGGACACGTCGGTGACGCTCGCGGTCCGGCGCGAGGAGGCTCTCTCCGTCGAGGCGACCTCTGTGCGGGTTGTCCTCGGCGAGACGACGCGGCTGACTGTCGCCGACGAGTACGGCCAGCCGGTCGCCGGTGCGACGGTCAGCGTCGACGGCACCGAACGCGGCCAGACCGACGACCAGGGCGCCTACGACCTGACCGTCGACTCCGCGGGCAACCGGACGGTGACGGTCTCGGCCGGCGGCCTGTCGACCTCGGCCGTCATCGAGGGTGTCGAGCCTGCGGCACAGGACACGCCGACGACCGCCACCACGGACACGCCGACCGACGCCTCGACGCCAACCGAGACGGACGCCACCGGCGGCGGTACCCCCGGGTTCGGCGCCACCGCCGCGCTGGCCGCGCTGGCCGCGCTCGCCGGACTCGTGCTCGCCCGCGCCCGGGACGCTTAACCCTCGGGGCCGCCGACCGGCAGGTAAATGATCGTCCCGGACATCCACGAGGAACACGACGCGACGCTGACCGAGCGGGGCGGCCGGCGGGTCGTCGACGACTACGGCCGCCCGGAGCGAGCCCACCAGGCCGTCCGGCGGGGGGTCGGGTTCACCGAACACACGGCCGACGTGCTCGCGGTGACGGGTGAGGACCGTCACGACTTCGTCGACGATGCGGTCTCGAACCGGGTCCCCACAGCCGACGGCGAGGGGGTCTACGCCCTCCTGCTCGACCCCCAGGGTGGGGTCGAGACGGACATGTACGTCTTCACCGCCGCCGAGCGGTTGCTCGTCTTTCTCCCGCCCGGCGTCGGCGAGGACCTCGCCGAGGAGTGGCGCTCGAAGACCTTTATCCAGGATGTCGACATTGCGGCGGTAACCGACGACCTCGGCGTCTTCGGCGTCCACGGCCCGCAGGCAACCGAGAAAATCGCCAGCGTCCTCACCGAGGGGACGCCCGAGGCCCCGCTGACCTTCGTCCGGGGGCCGATGGGTGACGCCGGTGTCACTGTCGCCCGGACCGACGCCCCGACCGGCGAGGAGGGGTATCTCGTCGTCTGTGACGCCGGGGACGCCCGCGACGTCTTCGACAGCCTCGAAAACCGCGGGCTCAACGCCGTCCCCTTTGGCCGGCAGACCTGGGAGACGCTCACCCTCGAGGCGGGGACGCCGCTGTTCGAGACCGAACTCCGCGGGGAGATCCCGAACGTCCTCGGCGTCCGCAACGCGCTCGACTTCGAGAAGGGCTGTTACGTCGGCCAGGAGGTGGTCTCCCGGGTCGAGAACCGCGGCCGCCCAAGTCGCCGACTGGTCGGGCTCGCCCCCGAGGCCGTCCCTGCGGCCGGCGCCGCGGTCTTTGCCGGCGACGAGGCCGTCGGTGAGGTGACACGGGCGGTCGACGCCCCGACCCACGGCGGGCCGGCGGCGCTCGCGCTCGTCGGTTTCGACGCGGAACCGGGTGCTGTTCGTGTCGACGGCGAGGATGTCCCCGCGGAGCGCGTGGACCTCCCCTTCGTCGAGGGGTCGGAACGGTCGGCCCGGCTGCCGTCGTACTGACCGGCGGATTCGCCGGGGTGAGGGGTCACGCGCCGGCCGCTCAAAACCGCAGGTGCGAGGTCGAACCCGGCCCGTCGTCGTCGTCCTCGTCCGGCCCCTCACCCACGAACTCGTAGGCGTCGTCGGTCAGGAAGACGTCGCCGCGGTTGACCGTCACCTCGACGCCGAGTAGGGTGGTCCCCGCCGCGGGGCCGTTCTCGCAGCCCCCCTCGCAGGCGTCGAAGACGGAGCCGTGTTTCGGGCAGACGACCCCGCCCTCGCGGGTGACCGCGCCGACCTCGCCCCCGCGGTCCAGGCGCTGGTCCTCGTGGGTACAGCGGTTCACCCAGGCCTCGACGCCCTCCCCACAGGGGACAACCGTCACCTCGGTAGCCTCGCCCCGGTCGTCGGTGACGGTACAGAGCCAGGACCCCTCCTCGTGGACGGTCTCGACGGACGTGAGTCGCGTCGGCACAGCTTTAGTGGGGTACCGGCAAACAAAAACGTCCCGCCGGCCCTGGCAGCGCCCGGCTCACCCGGCGTCCAGTCGCTCCTGCCACTCCTGAACGCGGGCCATCAACTCGACTGGCGGCGTCTCACTCACATCGAGGGCTGCGAGCGCTTCCAGCACCTCCGGGGCGTCCTCGCCAAAGGCCGCGGTGACGCTGCTCCCCGCCGAGGCGTCCGCTCCGTCGCCACCGTCGGCGGCTGCGCCGCCGCGAAACTCACCGGCGGAGACGTCGAAGACGGCCTGGACCGACTCGCCACCCCCGCCTCTTGCCTCGATGGCCTTCTCCTCGCGCAGCCGGTCGAGCACCTCGCGGGAACGCTCGACGACGGGCTCCGGTACACCGGCGAGGTCGGCGACGTGGACGCCGTAGGAGCGGTCGGTCGGCCCCGCTCTGACCGTCCGGAGGAAGGTCACGTCGCCACCCGACCCGGCCGAGTCGGGCTTGTCGTCGACGGTGACGTGGACGTTGTGGACCCGCTCCAAGTGGTCCGCGAGGCTCGTTAGCTCGTGGTAGTGGGTCGCAAAGAGGGTCTTCGCGCGGACGGTGTTGTGGAGATACTCGGTTGCGGCCCACGCGATCGAGATCCCGTCGTAGGTCGCCGTTCCTCGCCCCACCTCGTCCAGAATGACGAGCGAGTCCTCGGTCGCCGAGTGGAGGATATTCGACAGCTCCTGCATCTCGACCATGAACGTCGAGCGACCCTGTGCGAGCTCGTCGAGTGCGCCGACGCGGGTGTAGATACCGTCGACCAGGCCCACCCGCGCACTCCGGGCGGGGACGAAACTCCCGACCTGCGCGAGCAGCGTAATGAGGGCAGCCTGGCGCATATACGTCGACTTGCCGCTCATATTCGGCCCTGTCACGACCAGAAACTGGCGGTCGTCGTCCAGCCGGAGGTCGTTGGGGACGAAGTCGGTCGTCCCCTCGACGACCGGGTGACGGCCGGCCTCGACCTCCAGTCCGCGCCCGTCACGCAGTTCCGGCCGGGTCCAGTCGTTGCGGACGGCATGGGTCGCAAAGCCGGCCAGCACGTCTACCTCGGCGAGCGCCCGGCCGACAGCCTGCAGCAGCCCCGCCCGCGCCGCGACCCCTTCGCGCAGTTCCGCAAATAGCTCCCGCTCGAGTTCGTGACGGCGCTCCTCCAGGCGCAGTATCTCCCGCTCCTTCTCCTCTAACTCCGGTGTGGTGTACCGCTCGGCGTTTTTCAGGCTCTTGACACGGTCGTACGCCTCGGGGACCTGGTCGACCTCGCTGTTTCCCACCTGGATGTAGTAGCCGTCGGTCCTGTTGCGGTCGACGGACAGGTGGGTGACCCCGAGCCGCCCTCTCTCCCGGTCGGCGAGGCCATCGACCCACCCGAGGGCGGTCTCGTGGCGCTCGACCACCTCGTCGAGGGTTTCGTCGTGGCCGCGGGCGATGACCCCGCCCTGGCTCGCTGTCCCGGGCGGCTCCGGCACGAGCGCGGCGTCGAGGTCGGCGGCCAGCGCGGCGGCTGCCTCGCGGTCGGGCCGGTCGAGTATCTCCGCGAGCGGCGACCCGGCGAGGCGGTCGGCATCGGCGACCAGGTCGGCGACCTCCCCGAGTAGCCCGAGTGTCTCGGCGACCGACCGGAGTCCGCGCGGGTCGACACTCCCCGAGACAGCCCGCGAGGCCAGGCGCTCAAGGTCCGCCGCGCCGTCGAGTGACTCCCGGAGGGTCTCCCGGGCCATGGCGGCCTCGGTGAGAGCGGCCACCGCAGCCTGCCGGGTCTCCAGGACGCCCCGTGACTGGCGGGGGCGCTGGAGCCACTCCGCGAGTAGCCGGCCGCCCGCGCTCGTGACGGTGTGGTCGACGGTGTCGTAGAGACTCCCCTCGCTCTCGCCGCGCATCGTCTCGACGAGTTCGAGATTGCGCCGTGTGGTCGCGTCCAGCGCGACCCCGTCGCCGGCGGCGTGAGACTGCAGGCGGGTCATCGAGGCGAGCACGCCCGCCCCGGTCTCGTCGACGTACGCCAGCGCCGCGCCCGCGGCGCGGACCGCGGCGTCGGCCTCGAGTCCGACGCTCTCGACGGCCTCCGCGCCGAACTGGTCGCGGACCCGGTGACGGGCCCGGCCGGGCGCGAAGGCCTCCGCGTCGTGCAGCGTCACTGTCGCGTCCGTCCGGTCGCGCACCCGGCCGAGCAGCCCGTCCGCGGCCCGCAGGTCCGGCCCCGGCAACACCTCGACGGGCGCAAATCGGTACAGCTCCGAGAGCGCGCCCTCGACGTCGTCGGCGGTCGTGACGTGGAACTGGCCGGTCGTGACGTCGGCAAAGGCCAGCCCGTAGGCCTCGTCGTGACAGACCGCCGCGAGATACTGACTGTCGGTGTCGGTCGTCTCCAGCAGCGTCCCCGGTGTGACCACCCGTTCGACCTCCCGGGCGTGGCCGCCGCCGGTCTCGTACTGGTCGGCGACCGCGACCCGGTAGCCACGCTCGACCAGCGCCCGGAGGTAGGGGGTGAGGTCGTCGACCGGCACGCCGGCCATCGGGTACGACGAGCCGTGGGCGGACTTCTCGGAGAGTTTGAGGTCGAGTTCGTCGGCGACCGTCTCGGCGTCCCCGGCGAAGAACTCGTAGAAGTCCCCACACTGCATCGCCAGCAGGTCGGCGTCGGTCCCCTCCTTCAGCGAGAGAAACTCCCCGACAATACCCTCCCCGGTCATACGCTCTCCTGTACCCCGGCCGGATAAAACGCTGTGGGTCCAGGGCGGGGGCGGCCCGGACGAGTGGCGTCCGCGCCACCCGCGGCCGGTAGAGCTATCGGGCCGGCCTCGTAGCCAGACGCATGGTGGCTACCCGCGCGCTCGTCGCGGCACTCGTGGCCGGCCTCGCACTCGCCGGGGCCGTCACCCCTGTGGCGGGGACCGTCCCCGTCTCCGGGGGCGAGCCACAGACCGAGCAGACGATTGCCGTCACCCAGGAGTTCCGGCTGACCCCCGACCGGCCGGGCGCCATCGATATCCGGTGGGAGTTCGACGTTCCCGAGGCCGTCTCGGGGGTCCGCCCGCAGCTCCCGGCGGACGCGGAGACCCCCCGTACCGACGGGTTCAGCCCCGGTGCCGGCACCACCTACGAGTGGGACGGCGTGACGGAGACACCGTCGCTGACCTTCACCCTCCCGGCCAACGAGACCCGGGACGTGCGCGGCCCCGAGGGTGGCGACGGGGACTTCGTCTTCGCCGACACCGGCGACTGGGCGCTCGTCCGAAACGACGGTGTCCGCTTCAGTTACACCTACCGCGGGGACACCGCTATCGCCGTCCAGCAGCGAAACGTCACCGCCGGGACCGGTGTCGCCGGCCAGGCGATGGTCTTTCTCGGGGCTCACGAGGCGTACACCCGCTCGGCTCACGGCCAGCAGTTCCGGCTGGTCGTCCCCGCGGCCGCCGACCTGGCGGTCCCGCGGGCGACCCTGTTTGACAGCCTGACCGCCGCCTCGGACACCCTGCGGGTCGGCGACCGGGACCCACAGGTCCTGCTAATCGCCGCGCCGACGACCGTCGACTGGGGGGTCGAGGGTCTCCAGCGCGGCGACCGGGACCTCTACGTGACCGCCGACGAGCGCGTCGACACCCCGGACAACGCCTGGCTCCACGAGTACGTCCACACCCGCCAGCGGTTCAACCTCACCGCGGAGACGGCCTGGCTCGCGGAGGCGACCGCGCAGTACTACGCCGCCAGATTGACCCTCCGGCAGGAGCGGGTCGGCTTCCGTGACTTTGCCAACCTGCTTCGCCGTGGGACCGACAGCCGGTTTTCCGGTGCGGTGCTCGCCACTCCGGCAACGTGGTCGGCCGCGAACTACCACGTCGGCGCGCTCGTGACCGGTGACCTCGACCGGCGGACCCGGCTCGCGACTGACGGTGCGAGCACCGCCCAGGCGGTGTTTCGCCGGCTCAACGAGCGGTCGGCGGCACTCTCCGGCCGGGAGTTCCGCCGGCTGGTCCGCGCGGCCGGCACCGACGCTGTGGCCGAGCGGGCCCGCCGGTACACCGAGACGACTGACCGCCCCCCCGTCTGGTCGGCCGCCGAGCACGGCGAGGCCTTCGGGCCGCTCCCGGCGAGCATGCGGCGTGCCATCGACGGGCTCGGGGTCACCGGCCCGTACCGTACCGGGAGCCTCCCCGCCACAGGCCCGGTCCGGGTCGTGACCGGCGAGTCCGTCGCGGTGAACGCCACGGTCGCGAACGTCGGCGGCCGGACCGGGGCGTACAACCTGACGCTGACCCGGGACGGCCGGGTCGTCGACTCCGCGACCGGCGAACTCGACCCCGACGGGACCGCCACGGTTCCTGTCACGGCCTCCTTCGGGGAGCCCGGCAGCTACACGCTGGCGGTCGGGGACTCACACCGGACCGTCGAGGTGTGGCAGCCGGCTGTCCCGGCCGTCTCGGGGCTCGCGGTCGACCGGGACCGGGTCGAACCCGGTGCGTCGGTAACGGTGGCCGTGACCGTTCGCAACGCCGCCGACCGGCCCGGCCGGACGACCCTGACTGTTGCCCGTGACGGGACAGCAGTCGAGAGCCGCACCCTCCACCTGGCCGGCGGCGGCGAGCGGACGGTCTCGGTGCGCGTCCGGGTGCCGGCGGGCAGCCACCGGGTCACCGCCGGCAACCGGTCGGTGACGGTCACCGGCGGGAACGGCGAGACGACGGCCACCGACCGCGATACCGGCGACGCGGACGGCACGACGACAGCCGCCGACCGCGGGGGTACCGGTAACGGTGACACCACCGCAACCGGCGGCGCCACCCCTGGATTTGGGGTCCTCGGCGTCCCCCTGGCCCTCGCTGTCGTCCTGGCGCTTGCCCGCACGCGCAGGCTCGGCCGCTAGACCGCCTCGACGAGCCCCGTCACCCGGTCGACCAACGTCCCCGTGTCCGGCGCAAAGAGGGTGACCAGCGGCTCCTTTGGACCACCCTCGCCGACGGCGGCGACGGGTGTCTCACTGGTTCCCGCGACGGCGGCCCGGACACCCTGACGGGTCGCCACCACGCCGCTATCGTCGACGTGTTCCTCGCGGTCGTACTCGACGACCAGTCCGTCCAGGTCCGCGAGCGTCGCCCCGATACCCTCGTCGTACCGGCAGTTCACGGCGAAACGGAGGCCGGCGTCGGCCTCCCGAGCCGCCAGTAGCGCGCCGGCGACGTGGGTCGACGCACCGAAGCGGACCCCACGCGGAGAGGCGACCCCGTCGAGCGTGCGCGTGACCCGCCCTTCGACGGCCGCACACTCCCCCTCGGTTTCGGCGTAAGGGGTCGCGCCGACGACATCCATCCCCACCTCGGGGACCAGCGGGGAGATGTCACGCTCGCGAAGCGCGCGGAGAACCCGCTCGACGTGTTCCGCGGTCGACTGGCGGGCTGCACGGCCCCGGACGGCGACCGTGTGGTGGACCGCGCCTGGCCCCTCGCCGACGTCGAGGCTGTACCGGACCGCCCGGGCAAGCAGGTCGACGCCGCTCCGGACCGCTGCCGTGAGGTCGTCGCCGTGTGCGAGCCGGGTTGCGACCGCCGAGGAGAGCGTGCAACCCGACCCGTGTGTGGCAGCCGTGTCGACGCGTGCGTGCCGGAGTGTCTCTACGGTGTCGCCGGTAACGAGCACGTCGACAACATCCTCGCCCTCGAGGTGACCGCCCTTTACCAGGGCCGCGTCGGCGCCCACGTCCACCAGGTCCTCGCCGGCCGCGGTGGCGCTCTCGGGGTCGGTCACCTCGCGGCCGGTCAGCACCGCCGCCTCGTCGACGTTCGGCGTCACCAGTGTCGACTCGGCGACCAGCCCCTCGTATGCGTCCTCGGCCTGGGGTTCGAGCAGGCGGTCCCCGGAGGCGGCGACCATCACCGGGTCGACGACCGCCGGACAGTCCAGGCCGGCGACCCGGTCGGTCACCAGTTCCACGACGGGTGTGGTGGCGAGCATCCCGGTTTTGACCGCCGCCACGTCGAAGTCCTCGAAGACCGCGGTGGCCTGTGCCTCGACCTGCTCGACCGGCAGGACGTGGGTGCTCGCCACACCGGTCGTGTTCTGTGCGGTGACGCTCGTGACGACACTGGTCCCGAACCCGCCGCCGGCCTCGACCGTCTTGAGGTCGGCCTGGACCCCCGCGCCGCCGCCGGAATCACTGCCGGCGATGGTGCAGACCACCGGCGGCGTGACGGGTGCTGGCTTTCGTGACATGACCGGACGTACAACCCGGTCGTACAAATCCGTAGTGGGGCCGGCGACCGTGCCCACACGCCGCCGTCGACGGGGTCGTGGCCGGTTCGATGACGATATCGACAAAATATGCCGGACAACGACATACTTATACAGTAATCCGCCGGACAGTGCATCGAAGGGTAATCAACGCCCGTAGATAGCAAATGAACGGCAAATCGAAGCAGTCGGACGAGGGCGAGGAGGCGTACGGGTCGACCGAGACGGCCAACGGCGACACGGTCATCTACGACCGAGCCAACGAGCACGCCTGGGTCCAGTCCTCCCATACCGTCGAGATCGAGGCCTGAGCCCGCCCTCTCCCGACGGGGACCGTATCCCGGCCGCACAGACCGCTGGCGACGTTTTATTTCTGCGCGGGCCGAGTACCGAGTCGAGATGGTCCTCGTATGACGGCGATACGGACGGAGCGGCTGACGAAACGGTTCGGCGGGCTGACGGCCGTCGACGACCTCGACCTGGCGGTCGACGAGGGGGAGGTCTTTGGCTTTCTGGGGCCAAACGGCGCCGGCAAGTCGACGACGATCAACGTCCTCCTGGATTTCGTCCGGCCGACGGCCGGGACCGCAACGGTGCTCGGCCGGGACGCCCAGGCCGAGAGTACCGCGGTCCGCGAGCGTCTCGGTGTGCTCCCGGAGGGATTTGCCCTGTATGACCGTCTCTCCGGGCGGGCGCACATCGACCTCGCGGTCGACCTGAAAGACGCCGACGACGACCCCGACGCGGTCCTCGAGCGGGTCGGGCTCACCCCCGCGGCCGGCGGGCGCACCGCCGCCGGCTACTCCCAGGGGATGCGCCAGCGCCTCGCGCTGGGGATGGCGCTGGTGGGCGACCCCGACCTGCTCGTCCTCGACGAGCCGACAAACGGGCTCGACCCGAACGGCGCCCGCGAGATGCGCGCCATCGTCCGCGAGGAGGCCGACCGCGGCGCGACGGTGT
This sequence comes from uncultured Halobacteriales archaeon, assembly GCA_964597715.1. GTDB lineage: Archaea > Halobacteriota > Halobacteria > Halobacteriales > Haloarculaceae > Salinirussus. The sequence goes on along the minus strand of CAZQZE010000016.1, from coordinate 6,392 downwards.
TTTTCTCCTCGCACATCCTCGACCAGGTGCAGGCGGTCTGTGACCGGGTGGGGATCATCGACGACGGGTCGCTGGTGGCCGTCGATACCATCGACGGCCTCCGGGCGGAGGTCGGCACCGCCGCCACGATCACCCTCGAGGTGGATGCCCTGCCGACGGAGCTCTACCTGACCGAACTCGAGGGGGTCTCCGGGGTTGCCTTTGGCGAGGCATCGGTCACCGCCACCTGCACCGACCCCGCGGCGAAGGTCGCGGTCGTCGACCGGGTCCGGGAGGCCGGCGGCACGGTCCAGGACATCACGACAAGCGAGGCCTCCCTCGAGGAACTGTTTGCCGCCTACACGGGGGAGCGACGATGAGGTGGCTCGCAGTCGCCCGGAAGGACTTCGAGAACGCCGCCCGGGCGTACCTGGTCTGGGGGGTGGCCGTGGTCCTCGCCGCCCTGGTCGTCCTGATCGTCGCCGTCCCCGGGCTGGTGGGGGACTTCTCCGCCCGGCTGGCCTTCGAGGCGACCACACAGGCGGTGGGGACCGTCGTCCCGATCGTCGCGCTGGTCGCCGCATACCTCTCGGTGGCGGGGGAACGCGAGTCCGGCACGCTCCGGATCCTGCTCAGCCTCCCGCCCTCCCGTCGTGATGTCGTCCTCGGGAAGTTCCTCGCCCGCGCGGCCCTGGTCGTCGCGAGTATCCTGCTCGCCTTCGTGCTCGGGGCGGTCGCGAGCCTCGCGGTCTACGGGACGGTCCCGGTCGACGTGGCTCTCGGGACGGCCGCGCTGACCTGCCTGCTCGGCGTCTCGTTCGTGGGTGTCGCGGTCGGGGTCTCCGCGTCGGTCGGGAGCCGCGCCCGCGCAGTCGCGCTTGCGGTCGGGTTCTTTGTCGTGACTGTCGTGCTCTGGTCGCCGCTCCTGTTGGCGGTGCAGGTCCTGCTCGAGATTCCGCTGCAGGGTGGTCCCCAGCCCGACTGGTTTCTGTTCCTGGAGTCGTTCCCGCCGTCGAGTGCGTTCGGGCGGCTGTACGACAGTGTCGTCGGGTCCCTGCTGCCCGGCGGCCCGGGGGCCAGTGACGCGGTGTTCCTGAGCGACGGCGCGATGCTCGCTGTGCTGGCGTTCTGGACAGTCGCACCCCTGGCGTTTGGCTACTGGCGGTTCGAGCGGGCCGACCTCGGCTAGACGGGCACGAGCAGGACCGGGACCGCGTGCGTGTCCAGGACGGCCTTGCTCATGCTCGGGAGGATGAACCCCTCGACCCGGCCGTGTTCGACCTCGCCCATGACGACGTACTCGAACTCCCGGCCGCCCTCCAGGATGGCGTCGGTGAGGCGCTTTTGCTTCGAGACGTTCGTGTCCTCGGACCGGTTCGCCTGGACGTTCAGGTCGACCTCCAGGGGCACGTCGGGCGCGACCCCCTCGACACCCTCACGGATATCGGCCCGAACGTCGCGACTGGACTCGTCACCGCCCTCCTGGATGTGGTAGACGAACAGCCCGTCGCCGCTGGCGGCGGCGCGCTCGGCCGCGAACTCGAGTACGGTGGCCCGCTCCGCCGAGGAGCCTCCGTACGCGACGAAGATGGTTCCCATACCCGGCCTACACCCCTGGATAACTTCAGCTTTGAGTCGGGTCGACAGTCTGGGGCGACATAACAAAAAGGGAGGCACCCGAGAGGACGGGTATGTTCGGGACGAGCGGCATCCGCGGACCGGTCGGCGAGGAGGTCACGGCGGGGCTGGCACTCGCCGTTGGCCGGGCGCTCGGTGCCGAGACCGACCGGGTCGTCGTCGGGCGCGACCCCCGCGAGAGCGGGCGCCTCCTCGCGGACGCGCTGGCTGCGGGACTCCGGGAGTGTGGCACGGACGTCGTCGACCTGGGGCTGGCGGCGACCCCGACCGTGGCCCGCGGCGTCGCCTGGGAGGGCGCCGACGCGGGGGCGGCGGTCACGGCCTCACACAACCCCCCGGCGGACAACGGGGTGAAACTCTGGCAGCCCAGCGGGCAGGCCTTCGACGCCCCGATGCGCGAGCGGGTCGCCGACCGGGTCCGCGCCGACGACCCCGACCTCGCCCCCTGGGACGCCCTCGGCGGGCGGACGGCCGCGGACGCGACCGACCGCCACCGCGAGGCGCTCGTCGACGCGGTCGACCCTGGACGGGAACTTTCGGTGGTCGTCGACGTCGGTAACGGGGCTGGCGGGGTCACCGCCCGGGCGCTGCAGGACCTCGGCTGTTCGGTGGAGACACTGAACGCCCAGCCCGACGGCGCCTTTCCCGGCCGACCCAGTGAACCCACCGCCGAGCACTGCGGTTCGCTCTCGACCATCGTGGGCAACTCGGGCGCGGACCTCGGGGTCGCCCACGACGGTGACGCCGACCGGACCCGTGCGGTGACGGCCGACGGTGACTTTCTCTCCGGTGACGTTCTGCTGGCGATACTCGCCCGGGCCGCCGCCGCGGCCGGCGAGACAGTCGCCGTCCCGGTCGACACGAGCCTGGCGGTCGCCGACCACCTCGCCGAGGCCGATATCGGGGTCACGCGGACCCCGGTCGGCGACGTCTACGTCGCGGCGGCGGCGAGCGAGCCCGGGGTGGCGTTTGGCGGCGAGCCAAGCGGGGCCTGGGTCTGGCCGGGGGAGACCCTGTGTCCCGACGGCCCGCTGGCGGCGTGCAGGCTGGTGGAACTGGCCGCCGACCGGTCGCTGGCCGAGCGGGCGGCGGCCGTCGAGACCTACCCGATCCGCCGCGAGTCGGTCGCGGTCGAGGACAAGCAGGCGGTGATGGAGCGGGTCCGCGAGCGGGTCGACCGCGAGGAGCCCGCCGAGGCGGTGTCGACACTCGACGGTGTGCGGGTCGAGCGCGATACGGGGTGGTTTCTGGTCCGGGCAAGCGGCACGCAGCCGCTCGTCCGCCTGACCGCGGAGGCCAGGTCGACGGGCGCCGCGGCGGAGTTACTCGCCGGTGCGGAGTCACTGCTCGCGGCCGCCAGAGCGGAGGGGTAGGCTATCCGCGTCGCGTCGACCGGGCCTGTCGGACGTCGGCCCCGTCGCGGATCTTGTCCTCACACTGGGGACAGACCCGCGGCTTCTCGACGCCGTTCGGTGTGAACACACGTGCGTAATCGGCGGTTACAAAGGCACCACAGTTCTGGCATTCCGGCATACACCTCAACCCAGGACACACCTGGTCTTAATGATTGGTGGTTCGGGACTCGTCCACACCGCTCAACCCCGGGGACTGTCGTGCCCGCACCGCGCACCGTCGCACCCCCGGCACGGCCGCCAGCACCTCGGCGTTGACCGGCGTCGCCTCGGCGTAGCCGCCGTCGACGGTCACACCGTGGATATCGGCGTCGACACACTGCCGGAACTCGCCGCTATGGCTCACAGGTGAGACAGTGACCGGCGTGCCAGCCGGCGCCGACAGCCTCGACTGACCGCCTCGTGACCCGTGACCCGCGGGTACGAGATACCGGGGTAGGTTCCATCGACGGTGTTGGCGTCGCTGTGACAGACTTCGCAGGCCTCGACGCCGACCCGGGTCCGGCAGGGGGCGCTCGACGAGTTCGAAGGGCTCACCCGGGGCGGGGACCTCGACTGCGCGTCTCGTCTCGGAGCCGGAGGACGTGGCTGTCGACAGGGACCCGACGCGGAAACCGGCCGCGGCGGAACAACGGGCTCAGAAGTCGGCGACGACGGCGCCGTCCTCGTCGAGTTCGACGACGCCGTCGAACAGTTTGCTGAAGGAGGCGACGGTGTCGTCCTCGTGGACCCCGCGGGCGAGGTGGAAGAGACCGGCGGCGTCGTACGCCGCGAGCAACGAGAGTATGTCCTCGACAGCCGCGATGGCGCGGTCCTCGTCGGCGTAGTAGACCATCTCGGTGATCGAGTCGACACTGACCCGGAGTTTCCCCTCGTGGGCGTCCAGAAACTCCTCGACCCGGTCGACGATGGCGTCGAGATTGTCGGGGGCGGAGACGTACTGGACACGGTCGCTCTGGCGGCGGGTGTAGCCGCGCTCGACCGAGATGGCGTCGAGGATGGTAGCGCTGTCCTCGTCGACCTCGTAGTGTTCGAGTTTCTGTTCGACCTCGCGGGCCGTCGTGCGTGTCGAGACGGCCAGCAGGTGGTCGGTGTCGGTCTTCAGAAAGTCGGTGTCGATCCGGTCGGTCTGTGCCGTGCTCGGGTGGACGAGCAGGACTCCGGTCCCGGCCGGCACCGACTCCGGGGCGTTCTCGATGGCCAGCGCGTACTCCATACACACCACGGGGGGGCCGGAGCGGATATAAGCCTGCGGGCTCCGTCACAGCGTCCGGCGTCCCTCCGACCGCGTCGACTGTCCGAGGACGGAGACCCTCCCGGGGAGTTCAGTCACGCAGCGCCGGCAGAACCGGTAGCTGCGAGCGTTGACGGCCCCACACTCCGGACACTCGACGTCCTCGTCGTGGGTGTCCTCCGCCCCCTTCCCGTCGACGGCCGACGTACTCCTGTCGGGCGGCTTTACGCCGCCGGCACCGGAGTGGTTTCGGTAGGCGTAGGCCAGCGCTAGCAGGTGTAACACCGAGAGGGCGACGATGGCCCCGTAGACCCATTCCTCGGTCATACACGTGTATTCGGCCGCGGATAACTTAGAATTTATGTCACTTGACCGGAGCGGAGCGAGGGCGTGCGGAGCCTTTTGTCCGATACCGGGGCCAGACCGCCCGATGGAACCCATCGGTGACCCGCGTGGCTGAGCCGGGCCTGCTCGTCCGGCGGCGGCCGGACGGCCGCGAGGACTGCTTTCGGGCGCAGTGGGGCGGACGTGAGGCGGCCCTGTCGGCCGTACTGGAGGGCGACCAGCCGCCGCGTCGGGTCGCCGACTGGGCGCTGTCCCGCAGGGCCGTCTCGCGGCCGGCCTGGCTCGCGGCCCTCGACCACCGCCGGGTGTCGGCGGTCTATCTCCGTGACCGTGCCCGACACAGGGTCTACCTTCCCCTGTGGGTCGGGGTGCCGACGGCGGGGCTGTCGGCCGACCCGCGAGCCGGGGCGCTCGCCCGGGTCCGGTCGGTGTCCGACGTTCGCCAACTCCGGACGGACTGGCGGAGCCTGAGAGGCGAACTCGGGGACGCCGTCGCCGCCGGGCAACTCCCGCTTGTGGCCGTCCCGGTCACACTCCGTGCGGTGCTCGCCGACCGGGAGACCCTGGCGGGCGTCCCCCCGCCGGACTGACTGCCGTGACTCGCCCGCGCTGTCGCCGAGTCTGCAGGCTTTTGTGGGGGGCCACTCTACCGCAGGACGTGACAGAGGTCGAGAGCCGGGTCGCGCCCGGCGCCGAGGCCGCCCGCGACCTCGCAGCCGCGGCGCTCGACCGCGAGGCGACGGTCGTCGTCTTCGGCCGCTGCACGGTCGAGTACGACGGCCGTGCGGCCAGCGTGCTCGGTCCCGGCGACCGGCTGGTGATGCTCAAGCCCGACGGGACCGCCCTGGTCCACACCGACGAGGGCCAGCAACCGGTCAACTGGCAGCCCCCAGGCTGTGACCACAGCGTCTCGGTCGAGGAGGGGCTGGTCGTCCGCAGCGAGCGCGAGACACCCCCGGAGACACTGCTCGTCGAGTTCGAGGGGGTTGCCCACGCCGCCGCCTACGACGGCTCCGACCCCGAGGACCTCTCGCTGTCGGGCACGGAGGCCGACCTCAAAGAGCGGGTCCTCGCGGAGCCGGACCTCGTCGAGGCGGGCTTTGAACCCCGTGCGACCGAGCGGGAGACCCCCGCCGGCGCGGTCGATGTCCTCGGTGTCGACGCCGACGACAACCGTGTCGTCGTAGAGCTCAAACGCCGCCGGGTCGGCCCGGACGCGGTCAGCCAGCTCAACCGCTACGTCGACGCCCTGAAGCGCGACCTGCACGCCGACGCGGTCGTTCGTGGCGTGCTCGTCGCCCCCTCGGTGACCGACCGGGCCCGCCGCCTGCTCGCCGAACGCGGCCTTGAGTTCGTCCCCCTGGAGCCGTAGGCGGGCGTAGCGCGCTTGGCCGTCGCGCAGGTATGCGCTTGCCCCTCTCCGTGTCAGCCCTTCCCGTTCCCACGTCGGTCCCGGCGTCCATCTCCCAGATACGGGCTGTTGCGCTCTCACTACTGTGTTCGACCGCGCTGGGAGAGAGATTCTCCACCAGTTGCGGAAGCCGGCTGCGGTCGGCTCCGACGGTCCGTGAGGCATCGGCTTCGAGTGTTGTTGTCCGACACGCTCCGAACCGTGCGAGGATCCAACCGCAGTATCCACAACGGACGCGCAGTCTGTCTCTCACCCGGGTCGTGCTTGACCGCTTCAGGCCGCCTGACGACGGTACGTCTCGACGCGCCGGGCGGCGGTCCGGTACGCGAGCGGGACCGACACGACACTCCCGACCAGAACAGCCGCGCTCGCC
>CAZQZE010000015.1:0-18572 GCA_964597715.1 uncultured Halobacteriales archaeon | reverse complement strand
GGCAGGCGGTAGGAGTTGGGGAGGACGACGTCGTCGGTGACCGTCTCGTCGAGCAACAGGTCGGGGTCAGCGCCCTGCCAGGCGTAGACGACCTGGTCGTCGTCGCCGGCGATCAACACCCGCTCCATGTGTGCGCGCCACTCCTCGTAGACCTCGTACTGGAGGGTTGTGATGTCCTGGAACTCGTCGATGACGAGGTAGTCGACACTCGGCAGCAGCGAGCGCTGGTTGACCCGCTCGAGCATGTCCGCAAAGCCGACCAGGTCGTGTTCACCCTTGTAGGTCCGCCAGGCACGGATCGCCTCGGGGATGTCGAGCCGGTCGTCGTCGGAGGGCCAGGTCGGGGTGTACTTGTTGCCGGTCTGGGCGTTGTCGTCGATGTCCGGCGGGAGGCGGACCTCCTCGTCGTCCCACTTGAACGGGACGTCGTACCAGTCGGCGACGTCCCGGGAGGTGCGCTGGAGCCACTGGCTGGTGGCGATCACCTTGTTCCCGAGTGTCGTCGACCGGGCCGACCGGCGCCGTGACCCCTCGTACTCGTCCTCGTAGTCGACGCCGTGCTCGTCACAGAACTCCTCCTTGTCGGACTCGCCGACAACGTCGCCCCGCGAGAGGTTCAGCAGGTCGTATGCCTTTGCGTGCATCGTCGAGACGTTGCCACGGAGCGACCGGGGGGAGGTGTCGAGACGCTCGGCCAGGCGCTCGCGGATCTCCGCGGCCGCGGCGCGCGTGTACGAGACAACCAGAACGTCCCGTACCTCGATATCGTCGTTTTCCTCGAGTAGCTGTTCGACGCGGTCGAGTAGCGCGGTCGTCTTCCCGCTGCCCGGGCCGCCGAACAGGCGGACGACCTCTGGGCTCTGCTCAGTCATTGTGCGAACAGTGACCGGCAGGACGTATAAGCGACCCGGCTCCGACCCCGTCCGGCGGCCGGCTCACTTCCGGCCGCCGGGGCCGTTTACCGGTACAGCGAGAGATACAGCATGCTGAACCCGATGATGAGCGGGAACGCCCCGGCGGCCTGGAGGAATACGCGTGTGAGTTCGCTCGCGCCGGCGCCGAGTTGGGTGATGACACTGCTCACCGCCACGCCCATGCTGAGGAAAGCAAAGCCGAGAAACGCGTACTGCAGGCGCTGGGAGGGGCGTTTGCGGTAGGCCTGGAAGCTGATGACCGTGAGACCTAACGAGAGCCCAAAGACCACAAACCGCATGACCAGTAGTCCCCCCCGGGCGACTGCGGCAGCGTCAACCATCGTGTTGGGTTCTCACACGTAACCGTAATAAACGCAACTACTCACAGTCCGGTCTACGCGGCGCCGGCAGTCGGGCGAGACGTAGGCTACTCGGCGCTGAGGTCGTCCCAGAGCTGGCTGAACCGGTCGGGGAGGTTCTCCTCGCGGTAGATCTGGACCCGGTACTCCTCGTCATCCAGGGAGATGACGGTGCTCTCGAACTTGCACTCGTAGACGTTGTAGTGGTTGCCGTCGTCGGCAACCAGCGTCCGCTCCGTTATCAGGTCGTGTTCCTCGAGCATCTCGACACGCCGGTAGATGGTCGGCAGCGACAGGTCACAGTCCTCGGCGAGTTCCTTTGCCGGCTTTGGCTCGCGGCTGATTGAGGCCAGCACCCGCCGTGCGTGCTCATCGCCGATGGTGTCCAGGATATCCTCGATAGGGCTGTCGTCGTCCACTACCGGATGCTCGCAAGCCGAGGGCATAAGCGTTTCTGGCCGGAGAGAACCGCCCGGGTTCTTTCACGCGCGGAAAACGCACTCGATGAGTTATGTACGTCAAGGGACAACCCATGAGTGCGGTTCAATCACTATGTCGGGCGAGGACAGACACACGACGACGATGTACGACGACGGGATCCCGGCAGCAACGCCCCGGTTGCTGCGACGCCTCCAGGGCGCCGGGCGCGACGAGACGCCGGAGGAGGTGATGGCGGCGGTCACCGGCGACACGGTTGACGCCGATGTCGTCTTTGACGAGGAGTTGGTCACCTGTAGCCTCGACGAACTCCTGCTGTCGCTGGTCACACTCCGCGACGACGGCACCCACGGCACCGGCCTGATCGACGACCTCGGAGCGTTGTTTGGCGTCGAGCCGAGCCCGGGGACAGTCTACCCCCGGCTGCACGGCCTGGAGGCCGACGGGCTGCTCTCGCGACACGAGCTCGTCCGGACGAAACAGCACGCCATCGACGACCGGGCAACAGCCCGCGAGCGGGTCGAATCCGCGATGCACCAGCACCTGGCTCTGGGTCTGTTTCTCGCAGCGGCGCTCGAGACGGTCTGACACCGTGGGTGCGGGTGACCGCCCGGGTACGCCATACCCGCCGTCACAGGCGTTCCATCCAGAGCCCAGGCTGGTGAGTCGGGACAGCCTGATATGCGGCGTCTCGGTGGCTATGAGCGGGGCTCGTCGGTGACCGTCGAGCCCGAGGTGTCGGCGGCTATACCGCCGGGGACCAGCCGCAAACCGAGCACTGTGTCGCGTCGCTGTCGTGGACACCGCCACAGTCCGGACACTGTTTTTTGTTGTAACTCTCCTCCCAGCCTGCCGGCTCGGTCTCGTGACCACGCCGGGAGAGGAACCTGTCAAACATGTCGTCGCTGCTCGGTGCGGACGCCATACATGGTACGGTATGACACACCAGTATATAGGTCTACCGGTCCCTCACAATATTGCGCCAGGAGCCCGGCTGGTAGCGGCACACTGGGCGGCCGGAGCGAAGCCGACCCGCCACGCCCGGCACGGACGGTCGATAGCAAGGCTCTATATCCGCCCGGCGTAGAGCGGAATATGACCGTTGTCAGCGTCTCGATGCCGGACGAGTTGCTCGAGCGGCTGGACTCCTTTGGCGAGGAGCACGGCTACACCGGCCGGAGTGAGGTGGTCCGGGAGGCCGCCCGGACCCTGCTCGGGGAGTTCCACGACGAGCAACTCGAGGGCCGCGACCTGATGGGGCTGGTGACAGTGCTCTTCGACTACGAGGCCACGGACGTCGAACAGCGGCTGATGCATCTCCGGCACGACCACGACGAACTTGTCGTCTCTCACGTCCACAACCACGTCGGCGACCACTACTGCATGGAACTGTTCATCCTCGAGGGCGACCTGGAGGCCATCTCGGGTTTCGTCGGCCAGGTTCGCGCCACGCAGGAGGTCCTCTCGGTCGACTACAACGTCACACCCGTCGACCAGGTCGAACAGCCGGCCTGAGCCGGCGTCGGTCGCTACGTACGGTCCGACCCCCCTAACTGGGCCTCCTCGACACGGAGCCGCCCACGGGTCCCCTGCCACTCGGTCGTGTACGTCAGTTCGAGCGGACGGTCCATGTGTGGCCCGTCGGTGACCAGTGTCTCGAACTCCCCGCCCTCGCCGAGGAGGTGTACGCCGTGGCTCTCGTTCAGTTCTGCGAGGTCCGCCAGCGCCTCGGCGTCGAGTTGCCGGCCCAGCCAGGACTCGTCCAGGCCCGCAGCAGCCACCTGAATAACCGTGACCTGAAAGCCGGCCTCGAGCATCGCCTCGGCCAGTTCCCGGGGGTCCTGTTGCCACAGGGGCGCGAACACCTCGACACCCAGCCGGTCGGCCATCGCCTCGATACGGGTAGTCTGGTACTCGCTCTCGACGGCGCCGGCGGTCAACCCTGTAATCCCGCCCGACAGCTCCGCGTCGAGGTCCCGGAGCGCGGCCTCCAGCGGTTCGAGTTCGGCGTTGCCCTGCCGGCCGCTGTCGACGGCCGTCTCGGCCCCGAGGTCCCCGGCTTCGACCTCCAGAGGCGGGACCCCGATGCTCTCGGCGGCGAGCCCCGCCAGTCGCGTCTCGGGGACGTGGTACATGTAGGAGTCGCCCTCGGGGTGGACCGTGACGAGTCGCTCGACGGACAGGCCACGCTCGAGCGCCTGATACAGCGCCCACGAGGAGTCCTTGCCGCCCGAAAAGAGACTTACCCAGGCGCCCGCGTCGGTCATACTAACCGTCGGGGCGCTCGGGACAAACGCCTGTCGGTGCCGTAAAACGGACAGTCGCCCACAGACCGCCCCACCGCGTCGACTACCGGCCGACGGTGACCGTCACGGCCCCGCAGGCACACTCGTAGGCGCGGCGCTTGCCGGCCGGGGTCCGGTAGACGAGCATACACTCCTCGTCGGTGAGTCGGCGCGCACAGCCCTCGGCCTCACAGGTGCAGGCGAGTTCATCGAGCATACTAACAGTTGGGCACGGCCGCCTATCAACCCGCGCCACACCCGGACCGGAAGTGAAAGTAGCGCGTGTGAGCGGCGACGTCGACGGGAAGGCGGCTGGTTGTGGGCTCTTACCCGTGTGGGATATCCGTGTGAGACCCCCACACTGCCCGCATCGACCGGAATGTTTAATTGACACAGTACGATATTGTTTTGTACCAGGACGTTCCGGCGTTCCGGTCGCACCGCGCTCAGACCAGCATGACAGGCAACACTTGTTCTCGGCGACGACCCTTTTCGAGGCCACCGACCGTCGAGCGCCGGAGCGGTTATGGAATCGAGGTACAATCATGGCAGATTCGATAGACGAGTCAAAAAACGTAGCACTCACAGAAACAGATCTCGAAGAGAACTCGAAAGGCGAACTCATCAAGCTCGCCGGCAAGCTCCGGGACCGACGAAACGAACTCAACCAGATGGCGTCGGAGCGGGCCTCTAAGCGGGACGACCTCAACGCCAAGACGCGCGAGAAGGTCGACGAGGCTCAGGAACACCGCGAGAAACGCGACGAACTCAACGAGAAGGTCCAGGAGCACAAGGAGAAACGCAACGAGCTCAACGCGGAAGCCAACGAGCTGTTCGACGAACTCGACCAGAAGAAAGACGACCTCAAGCTCGACGAGGGCCCCTCGGTCGACGAGCTCGAGTCGGAGGTCGAGGACCTCGAGTTCAAACAGCAGACCGAGGTGCTCGGCGCCGATGAGGAGCGCGAGCTCATCGAGAAAATCGAGAACAAACGCGAGCGTCTCCAGGAGAAAAAGGAGAAACTCGACGACACTGACAATCTCGATTCCCTGAAGGACGAGGCCGAGGAGGTACGCGCCGAGGCGTCGAAACACCACCAGAAGGTGACCGAACTCGCGGACGAGGCCCAGGAGCACCACAACAAGATGATCGAGGCCTACCGCGAGGCCGACGAGATCCGCGACGAGGCCGACGAGATGCACGAGGAGTTCGTCGACGCCCAGGAGGCCGCCGACCGCCACCACGAGGACTTTGTGCGGGTCCAGAAGCGTCTGCGCGAACTCGACAAGAAGGAGGAGGAGGAGGAGCGTGCCGAGCGCGAACAGAAGGAGGAGGCCGCCCGCGAGGAGGCCGAGGAGATCTACCAGAAGTTCAAGGAGGGCGAGACACTCGACACCGAGGACCTGATGAAGCTGCAGAATACCGGTCTGCTCTGAGTCGCCGACCCCTGTTCCCGCGGCTGTCAGGAGCTGGTAGCGTTACGACCGGTAGCACGAGCTGTCTGACACTATGACGAACCGCCGGCCGGCGTTTTACAGGTCTGCCTCCCCACGGGTACGTATGGGCGTTATCAAGGCCGTCGGCCGAGTGGTACTGGTGCTCGTGGTCGCCGCCGTCGCGGCCGCCGCGGGCTGGGCGCTCTTTCTGGAGGTGCCCGCCGACCTGACCGACCTGTTCGGGGTTGTCCTCGCGCTCGGGGTCGCCGTCGCGGGGCTTCGGGTTGGCGCGAACCTCGCCGGTTCGCTGTTTCCGGACTACAACGTCGCCGAGGTGGCCGTCGAGGGGCCGATCACCCGCGACGGGGGCGGGAGTGCGGTCCCACCCTCCTCGGGCGGGGCCGGCGCGGACGATATCGTCGACCAGATCGAGCGGGCCGACGCGGACCGTAACGCCGAGGCGCTTTTGATCAAGCTGAACACGCCCGGCGGGGCGGTCGTTCCCAGCCAGGATATCCGGCTGGCCGCCGAGCGGTTCGACGGGCCAACGGTCGCCTACACGACCGACACCTGCGCCAGCGGGGGCTACCTGATTGCGGCCGGCTGTGACGAACTCTGGGCCCGGAAGGGGAGCATCGTCGGCTCGGTCGGTGTCGTCGGCTCGCGGGTCAACGTCGCCGACCTGGCCGACCGGCTCGGGGTGGACTACGAGCAGTTCACCGCCGGGCAGTTCAAGGACGCCGGCAGCCCGCTGAAGGAGGTCGAGGAGGAGGAACGGGAGTACCTCCAGAGTCTCGTCGACAGCTATTACGACCAGTTCGTCGGCGAGGTGGTCGACGGGCGTGCGCTCGAGGAGGAGACAGTCCGGGACACCGAGGCACGGGTCTACCTGGGTAGCGAGGCCGCCGACCGGGGGCTGGTGGACGAACTCGGCACGCGCGAGGCGGTCGAGACGACAGTCAGCGGGCGGATCGGCGCCGACCCGGTGGTCAAGGAGTTCGAACCTCAGCGGGGGCTGGCTGACCGCTTCCGGACCGGCGCCCAGCGCGTGGCTTACGCCTTCGGGGCCGGCCTCGCGGGGACGCTGACCGGTGACAGCCGCTTTCGCTTCGAGTGACGGGCCCGCCTCCGGGACCGGTCTGTCCCGGGCCAGGATACCGGGCGCGGCACAGCTCTGCCCGATAACATAAGTGTCAGGCCGGCCTCTGTCGTCTATGGGCGTCTTCGGCCGGTTTCTGACCGGGCTACGACTCGCGAGGGGGAGCCTGGCGGTGCTGGTCGACAACCCGCGGCTACTGCTCTTTCCGCTGGTCGGTGGCCTCGCCGGCGTGGTCTATCTCGGCACGCTGCTGGGCGGGACCGTCGGCCTCCTCGAACCCGAGCGCGAGGCCGTCGTGTATGGCGTGCTCTTTCTGGTGTACGCGGGGTCGACGTTCGTCGCCTCATTTTTTACCGCGGCACTGATGCACGCCACCCGCGGCGCCTTTCGCGGGGAGTCGCCGAGCGTCCGGCGCAGTCTCGGCGCGGCGTGGGGTAACGCCGGCACGCTACTCGTGTGGTCGCTCATCGCCGCGGTCGTCGGCGTCGTCATCAGGGCGGTCGAGGAGTCCAGCACCATCGGCGGGAAGCTGGTGGCGCTGCTGTTCTCGGTGGCCTGGGCCGTCGCGACCTACTTCGTGGTCCCGGTGGTGGTCTTCGAGAACGCCTCGGTCCGGGGTGCCTTCTCCCGGAGCGGGAGCCTCGTCCGGTCGGTCTGGGGGGAGTCACTGGGCGCCGAGACCGGCGTCGGCATCGTCTCCGTGCTCCTGACGGGACTGGGCGTGCTCGTGGCCGTCGGGCTCTCTGTTGTGCTGCCGACCGACACGGCCGCCGGGCTGGCCGTCGTCGCGGCCGGCGGCGGGGCGGCTATCCTGCTCGGGCTGCTGGTCGGCTACGCGCTGACCGGCGTCGCCAAGACCGCTCTCTACGTCTACGGCACCGACGGCGAGACCCCGCGGTACTTCTCGGGGGTCGACTTCGGCAACGAGGGCCGGTAGGCGTCACGGCGGCCGCCGCCTGTCACGACAGCGGCTGGAACCAGATGCCGGCCACCAGCACGGCGAGGAAGAGATACGACCCTCGGATCAGGAGCATCGTCGCCAGCTCCGGCCCGGCCCGGCGGGCCAGCAGGGCGACCACGCCGAAAACCACCGCCGACAGCGCCGCCGACGGCGGGACCCCGGGGAGCAGCGCCGCCAGCCCCACCACGCCGACCATCCCCGCGGTCATCAGCGCGTAGGCGGTCAGCCGAGCGCGCTCGGGTCCGACCGCCACCGCCACGGTCCGCTTGTCGATCGAACGGTCGTAGTCGTAGTCCTGGGCGTCGTCTATCACCTTGATCCCGGAGAGGACGACCAGAAAGACCGCCGCCAGCGCGAGCACCGTCGCCGAGAGCGCCCGCGTCTGGACGTAGTAGCCGCCGAGCAGGGCAACCGAGACCCCCAGCGGGTAGCCGGCTGTCGCCCCGACAGGCGTGGTGTCCAGCTGTGGGGCGTGGTTGACGGCGATGAGCCAGCCCGGCAGCGTCAGCAGGGCCGCGGGGATGGTGACCAGCCAGCCGAGAGCCGCCACACATGTGAAAAAGCAGACCGACGCGCCGACGAGCGCCAGCCGGCAGCCCCGTGCGGTCAGCGGGTGGTCGTCGTCCTCGGCCCGGACGTGGAAGTCGACGTACCCGTCGGTGACGTGGGCGACGTACAGCGCAAAGAAGGCCGCGGCGACGTGTACCGCCGCCAACCCGACCGAGAACAGCCCGGCAAGCGCCGCCCCGAGCAGGGAGCTGGCGACGACAGGGAGCATGAACACCGGATGGACCTGCGAGACCAGTGCCCGCAGGGCCGCGACCGGACCGGTCCCGTGGCGCGCAAACATACCTGGGGGTTGTGCGAGGCGGGCAAAAAGCGGGAGGGTCGGCCACAGCGGTCGTTGCCCCGTCCCCGTTCGTACGGCCGGCGACAGGCCGAACACCGGGGCGGTATGCGGGCCGGGACTACCCGTCCTCGCCGGCAAAGAGGGCGGCGGCGTCGTCGGGGGTGTCGAAGTCGTGGAAGTGCTCGCCCTCCTCCTTTGTGAGGATGTTCAGCGCCGCGGCCGCGCCGTCGCCGGCGGAGATGACCGCCTGCCACTCCTCGGCGCGGACCATCGCGCCCGTCGCGTAGGCGTCCGCGACGCTGGTCTCCATCGTCACGTCGACGTCGACGACATCCTCGTCGAACTCGCAGTCGAGCGCCGCCGCGAGGTCGCGGTTTGCGCCCGTCGCCAACACCAGGTAGTCGGCCTCGTGCTGGCCGTCGTCGGTGGTGACGGTGAAGCCGTCGCCGTCTGTGACGTCCGTCACCTCGACACCCTGGTGACGGTCGACACCGAAGCCGTCGACCTGTGTCCGCAGCGTCTCCAGAAACGCCGAGCCGTCCTGGGAGCCCACACCCGGGTAGTTGAACAGGTGGGCGCTGTGCATCCACGTGCCGTCGGTGTCGAAGACGGCGGTGTCGAGCCCGTTTTTCTCGGTGAACAGTGCCGCGCTCAGGCCGGCGGGGCCACCGCCGACGATTGCCACGTCTACGTCGGCCATATGCTCGCGAGGCTATACACGACACGCACAAAGCTGTTAGGTAACCGACCGCTCACCGGGTGAGGGTGGCGTGTGTCGTCCCCCGTCGACACGGCGCGGTCACCCCTACCGCACGGCCTCGGTTGCCGCCCGCATGCCCTCGATGGCCTCCGTTATCTCCGCCATCTCCGTCGCGTAGGAGATCCGGGCGTAGCCTTTCCCCGCGGCGCCAAAGGCCTCGCCGGGGACGACGACAACACCCTGGTCGATGACCTCGTCGACCCACCCTTCGGGGACCTCGGGCATGGCGTAGAAGGCCCCCTTCGGCGTGGGGCAGTCGAGCCCCATATCGGCGAGGCCGTCGAGCAGGACATCCCGGCGGCGCTCGAAGGCGGCGCGCATCTCGTCGACGCCGTCCTGTGGCCCCGAGAGGGCGGCCTCGGCGGCGTACTGGGCGGGGGCGCTGGCACACGCCTGGGCGTACTGGTGGACCCGGAGCATCCGCTCGACCCGGTCGTTGCTGGCGGTGATCCAGCCCAGCCGCCAGCCCGTCATCGAGTAGGTCTTCGAACAGGCGTGCACGATAGCGACGTTGTCACGCTCGGTGAACTCGGCGGGCGAGCGGTGTTCACCCTCGAAGACCTGGTGTTCGTAGACCTCGTCGGAGATGCAGAGCACGTCGTGCTCGTCGGCGATACGGGCGAACGCCCGCATGTCCGCGGGTGACTGGACCGCGCCCGTCGGGTTTGCGGGGCTGTTGACGACAAAGACGGCGGTGTTCTCGGTGATGGCCGCCTCGACATCCGCAGGGTCGAGGGTGAGGTCCGCCCGGAGCGGGACAGGCACCGGCTCGCCGCCGGCGAGGTGGGTCAGCGCCTCGTAGGAGACAAAGCCGGGGTCGGGGATCACCACCTCCTGGCCCTCGTCGACGTGGGCCTCGATGGCGATGTGTAGCGCCTCCGACCCGCCGGCGGTGGCGATCACGTCCTCG
This sequence comes from uncultured Halobacteriales archaeon, assembly GCA_964597715.1. GTDB lineage: Archaea > Halobacteriota > Halobacteria > Halobacteriales > Haloarculaceae > Salinirussus. The sequence continues at coordinate 8,560 of CAZQZE010000015.1, read as the reverse complement.
GGGTCGACGTCGAGCCCGTTGTCCCGGCGGTGTTTCGCGGCGATCGCCTCCCGGAGTTCCAGCGTGCCTTTGTTGGATGTGTAGGCGTCGGCCTTGCCGGCCTCGATAGCCTCGACCGCCGCCCGACGGGCGTGGTCGGGCGTTGGAAAGTCCGGCTGGCCGAGCCCGAGATTGATCGCATCCTCGCCGGCGGCCTCGAACACCTCGCGGATGCCGCTGATCGAGACCCGCTCGACACGCTCGGAGAAGCCTGCGGCGTCTGTCATACCCCGGATCGGGGCCTGCGTGCCGATAACTGTTGCTGGTCCGGTCGACACACAGTCAAAAAGCCTGTCGACGACTCGCCGAGCCGGCAACCCCGCACCCGGGTATATGTACGAGACGGTCCCACCCCGACACATGCGACGGCTCGACCGGCGGGCACTGCTAACGGCGGCCGCGGCAGGGGTGGCGGCGCTGACCGGCTGTCAGTCGGCCGGCGAGACACCCACAGACGACGCCGCAAACTCGCCCAGGACCGAGACCCCCGGGGGGCCGGGGACGGCAACGCCACCCACGGACACCCCTTCGGAGTGGTCACCCGAGCGGGCCGAACTCGAGGACCGGGCCCGGGCGTTTCTGGGGCTGCTCCAGGAGGGTGCGTTCGAGACGGCCCACGGCCGGTTTACCCCCAGCACGGCCGAACAGATCTCCGTCGAGCGACTGGAGCGAACGTGGGGAGGGGTTACCGACGAGTTCGGCGGTTACCTCGGCCTCTCGGGGCTCGAACACAGCGAGCGCAACGGGAACCGTGTCGTCGCGGGGACCGCCCGGTTCGAGCGCGGGCGCCTGCGGGCTGTCCTCGCCTTCGCCGAGGCAGGGGTCGCCGGGTTCCGGCTCAGCCCCGGCGGCAAGTGGTCACCGGCCGGCTACGTCGACCAGTCGGCGTTCACCGAGCGGGAACTGTCGCTGTCGACCCCGGTCGACTGCTCGCTGGGTGCGACCCTCACGACCCCAGCGGGGGACGGCGAGGCGCCCGGCGTGGTCCTCGTCCACGGGTCGGGACCAAACGACCGCGACGAGACCGTCGGCCCGACAAAGCTGTTCAAGGACCTCGCCTGGGGGCTGGCCTCCCGCGGGGTAGCCTGCCTGCGCTACGACAAGCGGACCGCGGTCTGTGATATCGACCTGGCCGACGCCACGGTCGACGAGGTGGTGACCGACGACGCGCTGACGGCGGTAACGCGGCTCCGAGGGGTCGACCGCGTGCCCGACGACGGTGTGGTGGTGGTCGGCCACAGTATCGGCGGGACACTGGCCCCGCGGGTCGCCACCCGGGACGGGAACCTCGCGGGTGTGGTCATGCTGGCCGCACTCGCCCGCCCCGTGACCGACGCCCTGCTCCAGCAGAACCGCTATCTCGCCGAGCGCGACGGCACCGTCACCGACGCCGAGCGGGACCAACTCGACAGGGTCGAGCGGCTGGTCGAACAGGTCCGGACCGACAGTATCCCCGACGACGACGTCGCCTATCTCGGCGGGGACGAGTACTGGCGGACTCTTCGGGCGTACGACCCTGTCGCTACCGCCCGGGAGGTGTCGCTCCCGCGGCTGGTCGTACAGGGTGAGCGGGACTACCAGGTTACCCCGGAGGGGGACTTCGCCAGGTGGCAGGCGGCGCTGGGTGGGCAGGCGTCGGTCACCTTCCGGCGGTACGACCGGCTGAACCACCTGTTCATGCCCGGCGAGGGGCAGCCGGGGCCCGAGGAGTATTTCGAGCCGAATAACACCCCCGAGCGGGTCGTCGAGGATATCGCGGCCTTCGTGACCGAACAGGCGTAGCCGCGGCCGCCGTGGCTGCTCGTCCTGTGAAACCAGCCCGTCGCCGTCCCCCTACTTTGATACCCCGACAGCCCGACTGTCGGATATGGACGTACTCGTCGTCGACGCCTTCGCGACGGAGCCAATGGGCGGTCGGCCCGTCGCCGTCTTTCCGGACGCGGACCTGACCGACGGCCAGTACCGCGCGGTCGCGGACGAACTCGGTGCCGCGGGGGTGCTCGCGGCCGAGCCCGACGGGCTGTACGGGGTGGGCGCCCGGGCGGATGTGGCGCTGGCTGTCGCCGGCGGGGCGCTGGTCGAGCGGGGCCGCGAGCCCGGGTCGGAGACCGTCCGGGGCCACCGTGAACTGGCCGTCGAGACCGCGGCCGACGGGACCGTCACGGTCGCGTTACCGGCCGCCGAGTCCCGGCCGGTCGGGGTCGCCGAGAGCGAGGTGGCGGACGCGCTGGGTGTCGACCGCGCTGCGCTCGCGGACGTCGGCGCGGACCTGCCGCTGGCCCGTGTCTCGGCCGGCGCGGGCTACCTGGCGGTTCCGGTCAACTTCATGGAACATCTCGGCCGTGTCGACCCCAACCGGGAGTGGGTGGCGGGTATCCTCGACGAGGCCGACGCCGAGGCGCTGTACGCCTTCAGTTTCGACACACTCGCGGCCGAGGTCGACTGGCACGCCCGCGCCCTCACCCGGGAGGGTGAGGTGGCTGCGAGCGCCCGCGCAACGGCCGCCACGGCCCGATACGTCCTCCGGCAGGGGGCGCTAGATGCCGGCCGGGACACGCTCGTCGGCGCGTCGGGACACTTCATGAACCGGCCGTCGCGCGTGCGGGTCGACCTCACCGGGGCCGACCCCGAGGTCGCCGGAACGTCGCTGACAGTCTTCGACGGGACGGTTGCCGTCCCCGAACCCGACGAGGACGACATCATCGAGGTGTAGGGACAGGCAACGGCGTTCCCCGGCCGGAGCGGCCGACGGCAAAACCCCGGGACGGTGGGCCGGCCGAAGTCGTGATATGTTGGCGCTTACCGCGTGGCTGAGAGCCGGACGCTCAAGGGGTGAGCCCGGGCCGGGCTGGCGTCGGAGTTCAGAAGGTTCATTATTATACTTGTTCAGAGTCTCATTCACGCACATGGCTGTACTCTGGCTGGACGACATCCGGGCCGACGACCTGGGGGCCGTCGGCGGGAAGGCGGCGTCGCTCGGGGAGCTAACGGCCGCAGACCTGCCGGTGCCGCCGGCCTTCGTCGTCACCGCCGACACGTACCGCTCGTTCATCGAGGAGACGGGGATCGACGAGGAACTGTTCGAGGTTGTCGACGTGGACACCGACGACTCGAAGGCGCTCGCGGGGGCCGCCGAGCGCGCGAGCGAGCTCATCCAGGGGACCCCGATCCCCGAGTCGCTCCGCGAGGAGGTGCTGGCGGCCTACGAGGAGGTCGGCGACAACGCCCCGGTCGCCGTCCGCTCCTCCGCGACCGCGGAGGACCTCCCCGACGCCTCCTTTGCCGGCCAGCAGGAGACCTTCCTCAACGTCACCGGCGAGGCGCTCTTGGAGCGTGTCCGGGAGTGTTGGGCCTCCCTGTTCACGCAGCGGGCGATCTACTACCGCCAGGAACAGGGCTTTGCCCACGATGTCGTCGACATCGCCGTTGTCGTCCAGCGGATGGTCGACGCCGACAAGTCCGGTGTGATGTTCACCAGCCACCCCTCGACCGGCGCGGGCGTGATCACCATCGAGGCCGCCTGGGGGCTCGGTGAGGCGGTCGTCTCCGGCGCCGTGACCCCGGACAACTACGTCATCGACCGGGGGACCGGCGACCTCCGCGACACGACGGTCGCCGAGAAGAAGACGATGCACGTCCGTGACTCCGAGACCGGCGAGACCGTCGAGCGCGAGGTGCCCGCCGAGCGGCGCGAGGCCCGGGTCCTCGACGAGGGGGAACTCGAGGAACTGCGGGCGCTCGGCGAGGAGGTCGAGGGCCACTACGGCGACCCCCAGGACGTCGAGTGGGCCATCGAGGGCAGCGAGGTCTACCTGCTCCAGTCACGGCCGATCACGACCATCGCCGAGGGCGGCGAGGCGGGCGGTGTCGCCGACGGCGGTCACACCGAGGACGGCGAGGACGGGCAGGTCGTCTCCGGGCTCGGTGCCAGCCCGGGCAAGGCCTCCGGCGAGGCCCGTATCGTCCGGAAACTCGACGAGTTGGACAAGGTCGGTGACGGTGATGTCATCGTCGCCGAGATGACCACCCCCGACATGGTACCCGCGATGAAGCGGGCGGCGGGTATCGTCACCGACGAGGGCGGAATGACCTCCCACGCGGCCATCGTCTCCCGGGAGTTGGGCGTGCCCGCGGTCGTCGGCGCCGAAGACGCCACCAGCCGCCTGGAGGACGACCAAGTTATCACGATCGACGGCGAGAAAGGCGGTGTCAGGACCGGCAGGGAGGCCGACACCGAACGCGACGCGATCGAGGAGGTCCGGCCTCAGGCTCCGGTCAAGCCGATGACCGCGACCGAGGTGAAGGTCAACGTCTCGATCCCCGATGCCGCCGAGCGCGCCGCCGCGACCGGGGCCGACGGGGTTGGTCTCCTGCGCCTGGAGCATCTCGTGCTCTCGCTGGGCAAGACCCCCGAGCGGTATATCGCCGACCACAGCGCCGAGGAGTACGTCGAGCAGATCATCGACGAGGTCCGCGGCGTGGCCGACGAGTTCTACCCCCGCCCGGTTCGCGTGCGCACGCTCGACGCCCCCACCGACGAGTTCCGCCAGCTCGAGGGCGGCGAGGACGAACCGACCGAGCACAACCCGATGATGGGCTATCGGGGGATCCGCCGCAGCGTCGACCGCCCCGACATCTTCGAACACGAACTCGAGGCCTTCCGGCGACTGTTCGAGATGGGCTACGACAACGTCGAGGTGATGTTCCCGCTGGTCAACGACCTCGAGGACGTGCAGGCGGCCCGCCGGCTGATGGAGGGGGTCGGGATCGACACCGAAAAACGCTCGTGGGGCGTGATGATCGAAACCCCCGCCTCCGCGCTGTGTGTCGAGGAGATGGCAAACGTCGGCATCGACTTTGCCTCCTTCGGGACCAACGACCTGACCCAGTACACGCTCGCGGTCGACCGCAACAACGGGCAGGTCGCCGACCGGTACGACGCCAATCACAAGGCGATCCGCCAGCTCATGGCCCAGACCATCGAGGTCTGCCGGGAGCACGACGTGGCGACCAGCATCTGCGGGCAGGCCGGCTCGGACACCGACATGGTCCGCTTCCTGGTCCGGGAGGGGATCACCTCCATCTCCGCGAACATCGACGCCGTCCGGGACGTCCAACACGAGGTCAAACGTATCGAACAGAAGCTGTTGCTGGACTCGGTTCGCTGACGCCCTGGACACCCGGGCTTCTCGGCGCCCTCTGTGTCGGTTCTATGATTACACGGCGGTGAGTCGCCGCCGCATCCTCCCCGGGAACACGCCCCGGAGCGGCAGACGTACAGCGGGTACCGGGGGACCCGAGGCCACGGCATGTCGACTGTCTACGCCACGTGGCGCACACTAAGCCTCCCCGGGCCGCCGGGCGCTCTCTCGTGACCGACCCGACGGGACTGGCACGGGAGCCGGTCCGCGAAGGCGGGTGGCTGAGCGGGCCTGGCCAGCCGTGCCCGCCGCGACGAGGACGCGTAACACCCGTCGCGTCCGTGATGACGGAAACCGTGGGCCTATACCGACCCGCCGATGTCAGACTGCCCAGCTATCTCGGTTCGGGTCGTCGTGTGCCGCTGCGACCCGTTCGAAGTACGGCGTCATCGCCTCGACCATTTCATCGTACCGTCGGGTGTCGTGCAGTTCGACACCGAGGGCGTACCGCGCCGGTTCCGGACCGAAACCGGAGTTGCCGTCACGCAGCTTGTTCGGGTAATCGGGGTCCTGTAGTGCCGCTCGGAGCTCGTACATCTGAGCCTTCTGTAGGGGGGTCCAGTAGTCGCCGCCTGTTTTGTGTCGTCGCCACGCAACCGTCGAGAGTTTGGCGTACTCGGTGTCAGCTCCGACCAGCGAGGCGCGGCGTGCGAACGCCTCCCGAACCGGCGTCCAGTCGGCCGCGTCGAGCGCTTCACGGTCAAATCCGTCGTCGGTCCGGCAAGAGTCCTCAACTGCGTCTTTCGCCCAGAGCGCGTCGACGTATGCAACAGCAGCCTCACGGGCGGTCTGGTTGTTCAGGTGCCGGAACTGGAATCGGTCCACGGCGGCAAAGGCCTCGACCGACTCCTGTCGCTCCCGTTTGTCGTGGGCGACAAATCCCACGCCTATACTCGCTGCTATCTCGGTCGGGTCACCCCGGGGGCGACCGTGCTGTGCGGTTACTTTCATTATTGATATTGCTTTTTGACTGGCATCCTGTCTCAGCTCTTTTCTCCCGTCCTACTGCATCCACGTGGGCATTTCTGACCGCGGCAATAACATCTGTCGGTTGATTATCGTTTTCGATAATGTTACTGTGGCGGGGGACGCGGCGTGGAGAGCAGTCAGACCGGACAGGGTGTTGCTGTGTGGCTACACGTACCACGGAAGGGTGATATTTCCGTAAATAAGTAAATCCTACGGCTCCGCCGCCGGGGAGAGCTGGGTTCAGGAGGCTTAATGAGTTATTAAACACCGCGCCGAACGGCCAAATCCGCGTATCACGGGCTGAGGGGGCGGTCTGCAAGTATCTGTGGAACGGGCTCTATTTCGGCGGTCAACCCGGCTAAATAGGTGATTATCTTAGTAATAGGGTCTTAATGCTACTGTTGGGAGGGTGGACAGTGTCCAGCGAAACTGACACACAGACAACTCAAGCGAACCAGCTGTGGGGGACAGATACGGACGAACAGACGGTCACGGACACGGGGGTACAGACGGGGAGTGAGCTGCTCCTCACAGCGGAGAGTGACCAGCAGCCGACATTGAGCGTCGTGATGCCGACGCTAAACGAGGAAGCGGGGATTGCGGAGTGTATCGACCGCACTAAGACGGCAATAGCGGAGTTGGGTGTCCCGGCAGAGATTATCATCAGCGACAGCTCAAGCGACAGGACACCCGAGATCGCCGAGGAGATGGGTGCTATCGTCGTTGAGCCGGACAGACCGGGGTACGGATACGCGTACCGTTACGCCTTTGACCGCGCTCGGGGCGAATATATCGCAATAGGCGACGCCGATACGACCTACGACTTCAGGCAGCTACCGAAGCTCGTACACCGGTTACTCGCGACTGACTCGGACCTCGTTCTCGGCAGCCGACTGAACGGCGATATCAAGCCCGGGGCGATGCCGGCGCTGCATCAGTACGTCGGCAATCCGCTGCTGACGAGGTTTCTTAATAGCTTCTATCAGGCCGGTGTGAGTGACGCCCACAGCGGTCTTCGGGTATTTACCGCGGACAGCATAGAGACGCTCAACCTCCGGAGTGGCGGGATGGAGTTTGCCAGCGAGATGATCATGGAGGCGAGCGCCAGGGGACTGGCCATCGAGGAGGTGCCCATAACCTACCACGAACGTGAGGGTGACGCGACACTGGATAGCTTCCGCGACGGGTGGCGTCACGTGAGATTCATGCTTGCGAACGCGCCCGGCTATCTGTTTTCCCTGCCGGGTGTCGTGCTTACAACGGTCGGAACGGTCGTGATGGCGCTTGCGTTCTTTTCCGTCCAGCTTCCCGGTTTGGGGGCCGGAGGTGTCAGTCCCGGTGTTCGGTCGATGGTCGCCGGCGGTCTGCTGACCATCGTCGGCTATCAGGCGGCCAGTCTCGGGGTCTTCTCGACACTCGCCAGTGACCCGGTCCGCAGGCCTGACGACCGGGTGACCAACTGGATTGTCACCCACATTTCGCTCGAACGGGGCGGACTCGTCGGACTCGGGCTGTTTGCCGGCGGCGGCGCGTACGCGGTTTCCCTGCTCTACCGGTGGATGACGGGCGGCTACGAGATGCTCCCGGCGCTGACACACGACGTACTGGCGTTTGTGGTCATCATGCTCGGTGTCCAGACCATCTTTTCGTCGTTTTTTATCCACATCGTCGAGGATACCGGCGAGTGAGCGGGGTTCGACACCGTGGGGTCGACACGAGACGCCGAGTGAGTGTGTCACTGCGACAGTCAGTTCGCCGGATACATCGCTCCACTCCGGTGTAGTTGCGACCGGTCAGATGTTCCGGCAGTCGGCCGACCCACCCCGGGGATGGCTGACGCTGATACTGACGTTCGGGTTCATTCTGGTGTTTCGCATCGAGCAGAACGTCGCGTACGTCCTCGGAACCTCGAGCCAGCAACTCGTCACGGCCGACACGGTTCCGGTCGACATGGTCGTCCACGCCTTCGCGCCCGCCTTGCACGCGAATGCCCCGCACCTCGTCTCCACGCTCGTGTGGTTCGTCCCCTTCGGGTACTTCCTGGAGCGCCGGCGACCGTGGGAGGACTACCTCGGGTTCGTCGTCCTGACGGGCGTGCTCTCGACATCGCTCGTGCCGGCCGTCTTCGTTATCAGCGGCGTCTCCGAGGCCTTAGGTGTGGGCGGAAGTGGGATCACCTACGCGCTTGTCGGGCGTGAAGCCACCGCGCGGGCGGGTGCCGTCCTCAGACGGCAGTCGCTCTCGCGGGTCCAGTGGGGGATACTGGTCGTTGCTCTCCTGGGGGTGGTGATAAACGTACTGAGCTTCGTCTCTCCGCCTGCACAGGCAAGCGTCGTCGGGCACGGAACCGG
>CAZQZE010000014.1:0-19070 GCA_964597715.1 uncultured Halobacteriales archaeon | reverse complement strand
CCGAAGCGTCAGCGGGGACCAATTCAGGGCGGCAAGCGTTCACGCGGGCCTTTTTTGCCCGCGTGTCTCGCTTTGCTTTCCTTTCAGCACATACCACATAGCCGCCGCACAGTCGACACGTCACCGCTGCTCGGAGAGCACCCGTTTGTGGCGACCGCTTAACCGCACTGACCGGTCTCTCCGGCTACGCGTATCTGTTCACATCACATCCCCGACACCGACGGCCATCTGTCATCCGCGGTGGCTATCTCCAACCGCCGCCGAAGCTCCGTTGACCCCGGCGTATTCGACCCGCAGAGCACCCGTTAGATAGGCTCCTGTGGCGCGCCTCGACGGTACCCGTCACCCCCCTGCTCGCACCCGATGACGGTTTGATTACGTATTTACGACGCCATATTTAAGATAATCAGACACAAATAGGTGTGTAGAACATACCGATGTACGACTTGACAGGCTTCCAGCGCGACCTCCTGTACGTCATCGCCGGCAAAGAGGAACCGCACGGGCTGGCGATCAAGGACGAACTCGAGGAGTACTACGAGAAGGAGATCCACCACGGGCGACTCTACCCCAACCTCGATACCCTGGTCGAAAAGGGGCTCGTCGAGAAGGGGCAACGCGACCGCCGGACAAACTTTTACAGCCTGACGCGCCGCGGGGACCGCGAGATCGAGGCCCGCCGCGAGTGGGAGGACCAGTACGTCGACCTGTAGACGCGGCGCCCACCGACTCGCCTCTGTGTGTTTGGCGATGGACAGCAGAGTACTCACCGCCGCCGTCGGGGTCGCCGCGAGCCTGCTCGTCAGCGTCCTCGTCTGGGTCGTCTTCGACACACTGTTACTGCTCTTTCTCGTCCCGTTTGTCCCCTTCCTGTTCCGGGCCGGGCGCGAGGACGAGGGGCCGACAGTCCGGGAGTGTCCGGTCTGTGACTACCGGACCACCGACCGGCGCCACGAGTACTGTCCGCGGGACGGACACCGCCTGGAGTAGGTCAGTGGGCCGGGTGTGTGCCGACGGGCTCATACTGTTTGCCGTCCCATCACGGGAGCAATCGGCGCCCCGGGGTGGCGGGTATCTCCACGCACGGACAGCCGACAGTATCAGAACTGGTAGCGGCGGTCGTCGTTTTGCTGTTGCTGTGGGAAGCTCGGCCCCATCTCGTCGAATGTCATGCCGGAGAGGTACTCGTCGTACGTCACCTCGTAGCCGCTCCGGAGGTGGAAGTCGAGTGTCCCGGTCTCGACGGTGGTCTGAAAGAGCATGTGGACCGCCCGCCGGACCAACTCGTCGGGGTCCTCGGGTTCGGTGGCGGCGACGAGCATCGCCAACTCGTTGCGTGTCTCGCGGTCAAGCGCTACCGGTAGCTCCTCGCCGAGGTCGCCGTATGTCGACTCGATATCGTCGGTCAACTCCTCGAGACCCATATCCCGGACACGGCGACCCCGCCCAAAAGCACTTTCGGGCGCGTCCGGCCCGCGGGGTCGGCGGACAGGGCCGGACCGGCACACACACCCACCGCGTCAGAAGTCCGGCAGGTCGTCGGGGGCCTCGTAGTCGGTCTCCCAGTCGATATACTCGGCTTTGAGCACCTCACACACCACCTGTCCGAGTTCGGTCAGCCCTGCGTTGATCGCGGAGACGGTCCCCCAGGAGTCGATCTCGGGGTGGATCTCCCGTTCCTTCCAGTCCTCCGGCAGCCCGGGGGCGTGGTAGCCGACACGGTCGGCGTGGGAGTCCCAGAAGAAGTCAAACCGCCCGAGCAGGTCCAGGTCCCGAACGACCGCGAAGTCCTCCTCGGTCATGGTGCTGTCGGCGGCCCACTCGTCGAAGGCCGCCGCCCACGCCCCCTCGCGGAGAAAGGACTCGATCTCCTCGCGGCGATAGTCGGTGTCGCCGACGACCTCGGCGTCCTCGTACTCGTTTGGGTCCATCGCCTCCAGTTCCGGCGGGTCAGGCACCGCGATGTCGAGAGGCATACCGTGACCAGGGCGGCCACGATTAAGTCCCTTCGGCGCTCGGCCGATGCCGTTACGCGTAAACCCGCCGCCCCGCTACTCCGGGCAATGACAGAGAGCGGGCCGGGTGGTGACCCGGCCGAGGACCCCCCGACAGGGTCGGCCGACGGCGCGAACCCCGGGGCCGGCGAACCCCCTGGTGACGTCGACGTCGTCGACCCTACGTCGCCGATGCAGCCACCCGGTGACCGGGCGGAGGGGTCGGTCACCGTCGTCGGCACCGCCCACGTCTCCGAGGAGAGCGTCCAGGAGGTCGAGGAAACCCTCGAACGCGAGCGGCCGGATGTCGTCGCCGTGGAACTCGACGAGTCCCGGTACCGCCGGCTGCAGGGGGGTGAGCCCGACGACATCGACCCCGAGGACCTCATCCGCGGCCGGACCGTCTTCCAGTTCATCGCCTACTGGCTGCTCTCGTACGTCCAGGCGAAACTCGGTGAGCGGTTCGACGTCGAGCCCGGCGCCGACATGATGGCGGCCGTCGACACTGCCGAGCGGCTGGGGCTGGGGGTTGCACTCGTCGACCGTGACATCCAGGTGACCGTCCGGCGGTTCTGGTCGCGGCTGCGCCTCCGCGAGAAGGTCGCGCTCTTTGCGACGCTGCTGGTGGGGACGGCCGGGCCGGTCACCGCCGGACTCGGGGCCGGGTTCGCGCTCGGCGGCTTTCTGGCGCTCCCGGCGGAGATCCTGGCCGGCCCGTTCGTCGTCCCGCCGTTGCGTGTCGGCGTCCCTGTGGTCGGGGGGCTGGTCGGACTGGTCGCGTTCGCCCTCGACCTGCTGGTGGTCGCCGGGGTCGTCGCGACTGTCGTCGGGGTTCCGTTGGTCCTCGTCTTCTCGGCGCTTGCCGACACGGGCGAGGACTACGCCGAACTGGATATGAGTGAGCTGACCGACACCGACGTCGTGTCGGCGATGATGGAGGAGTTCCGCCGGTTCTCGCCGGGCGGGGCAACGGCGCTGATCGACGAGCGGGACGCCTACATCGCCCACCGGCTGGTTGCGCTGCGGGAGGCCGGCTACCGTGTGGTGGCCGTCGTCGGGGCGGGTCACCGTGAGGGGGTCGAGGGGTATCTCGCGAACCCGGAGAGCCTGCCGCCGGCGGCGTCGCTGACCGGGGAACCGTCCTCCTCACGGTGGAAGAGCGTCCTCTACACCGCCGTCGGCTCACTGTTCACGCTTGGCTTTCTGGCCTTTTTTGTCCTGCTCGCCATCGCCGGTGTCCGTCAGGGGTATCTCCTCACCCTCTTTGGGGTGTGGTTTCTGGTCAACGGGGTCGTCGCCGCGGGGCTGGCGCTGGCCGCAGGCGCTCACTGGCCGAGCGCGGCCGCCGGCGGGGCGGTCGCGTGGCTCACGAGCGTCAACCCGCTGCTCGCACCGGGGTGGTTCGCCGGCTACGTCGAACTCCGCTATCTGGACATCAGCGTCGGCGATATCGGCCGGCTCAACGACATGCTCGCCGACGATAACAAGCCCCTCGGCGACCTGTTCCAGTCGATGCGAGAGGTCCCCCTCTTCCGGCTCATTCTCGTCGTCGCGATGACAAACATCGGGAGTCTCGTGGCGAGTGTCCTCTTTGCCACTGTCCTCCTCCCGTACCTCTCGGCCGACATCGGCGGGCTCGACGCGCTGGCCGGGTTGATGGTCGAAGGGGCCCAGCGCAGCGCCGAGGCTGTCTGGGGGGCGCTGACGTGACCGGGGTCCGCTTTTCACGGCGGGAACTCCGGGACTTTGCCGCCGCCTGGCTCGCGCTGACGGTCGCCTTCGCGCTCTTTTTCAACCGCCGTCTGCTCCCCGAGTTGCTCGCCGGCTTTCTCAGGCCGGAGGCGCTCGCCCGTATCGCCGCCGAGAGTCTGGTCGTCGTCGGCACCGGGTTCCTGCTGCACGAACTCGCCCACAAGGTGGTCGCGGTCCGGTTCAACCAGGTCGCGGAGTTCCGGGCCGACTACAGTATGCTCGGGCTGGCGGTCGTCTCCGCGCTGGCGGGCTTTCTCTTTGCCGCCCCGGGCGCAGTCTACCACCGTGGCCGGATCACGCCCCGGGAGAACGGCCTCATCGCACTCGCCGGCCCCGCGGTCAACGCCCTCCTCGCCGTTGGCTTTCTCGGCGTCTCGGCCCTCGCCGGCGACTCGCTCGCCGCCCTCGGTAATCTTGGCTTCATCGTCAACCTCCTGCTCGCGGGGTTCAATATGCTCCCCGTTGGCCCCCTCGACGGCCGAACCGTACTCGACTGGAGTCTGCCCGTCTTCGCCGTTGCCTTCGTGCTCACGGCCGGCGCGGCAGCGGTCGTCCTGCTCGGCCCGCTGTTGCCGGTGTGAGGCCCCTCGTCGCGGGCGTGCTGGCGCCGTGTGCGGGTGCGCCGACGCCGACAAACACGGGCGCCGTGCCGGCGGCCAACAGCGCGGATCCCGGCCCCGTAGCCCGGTTTCGGTGACGGATAGAGAGAGAAGGTATTTATAACGCCGTTAATAAGTAAAAATATGGACACGGATAGACGTACTGTCCTGAAAGCGAGCGGCATTGCTGCGCTGATTGGTTCCACCGGACTTGCGGGCTGTTCTGGCGGGCTGCTCGGTGGCGACGGCGGCTCCGGAAGCTCCGGCCCCGAAAGTTGGCAGTACGACCCGGCACTGCTGGGTGACGCGCCAAACGCCTTCTTCGGGTCGATGGACTACGCCACCATCTACGAGAACCGGGAGTTTTTCCCCGAAGACACGCGCAACAGCCTCGAACAGACCGACTCCAGTACGCCGGTCAACCCCGAGGACATCGACTACCTCTCCGGTGTCGGCGGCGGGACCGTCTCGATGATGGAGGGCTCCGGCAGCGGCGCCGGGTCGGTCGCGGTCGCCGGCTCCTTCGACCGGAGCACGGTCACCGAGGAGGTCGAGAGCCAGGAGGACACGACCCAGGTCGGCGAGTACGAGGGCTATACCCTCTACGAGAGCTCCGAGGTCAGCCAGCAGGTTGGCTCGGACGCCTCGGGTTCGGCAACGGTCGGAGTCGGTGACGGGGCGCTCGTCGCGGGGTTTGCGTTTGCGTCGGGCACGTCGACGAGTTCCTCCGGGCGGGACGCCGTGGAGACGGCTATCGATGCCAACAACGGCAACGCCGACCTTCTCCGCGGGAGCAACGAGTACGCCACGACCCTGGCGGACAACATCGGTGACGCGACCGCAGGCTTTGGTGGCGTCGGCGACCCGGAGCTGATCGACCAGTTCTCGAGTACGGCGGACTCCCAGACCCAGACCTACGTCGAGGGGATGCGCGCCGGCGGCGTCGGGATGGCCCTCGAAGGGGAGACGACGACGTTCACCGCCGTGATCGCCTACGAGAGTTCCCAGGCCGCCGGCGACACCGGGCTGGCTGACCTGGTTAGCGGGCTCAGCTCACAGGTCGAACAGCAGGAGGGGATCAACAGTGTCGACGGCGAACAGAACGACGACGCTGTCGTCATCACCGTCGAGGGTGACACCATGGCCCTGCTCCAGCAGGCAAACCAGAGCTCCGGGATGGCCGGGGCCGGGGTCACGTCGATGACCGCGCCCACAGGCGGCTTCTAACCTGGGTCGGCGACCCGACGGACTTTTTATTCGGTGGTTGCTCCCCTCGCGTATGAGTGATAACACCCCCGGCGAGGCAGGTGGGCCACCCCCGGTCCGTGCGGACGGCGGCACCGAGGACACGGACGGTGCGACCGGGGAGGGGACGGGAGACCAGGAGAGTCTGACCTACGCGGAGGCGGGTGTCGATATCGCCGACAGCGAGGCGGCCACCGCGGCGCTGGTTGGTGCGGTCGGGGAGTTCGAAGGTGACTACGCCGGCCTCGTGGATATCGGCGACCAGTATCTCGCCCTGGCGACCGACGGGGTCGGGACGAAGCTACTGGTCGCGGAGGCGGTTGACGACTACTCGACGGTCGGGGTCGACTGTATCGCGATGAACGTCAACGACCTGGTCGCCCAGGGGGTGCGGCCGGTCGCCTTTGTCGACTACCTCGCCGTCGACGAACCCGACGACGAGACCGCCGAACAGCTCGGTGAGGGGCTGGCCCGCGGGGCCGAGCGCGCCGGCGTCGCGCTGGTCGGGGGCGAGACCGCAGTCCTCCCGGATATCGTCGACGGGCTGGATATCGCCGGGACCGCCGCCGGGCTGGCGCCGGACGGCGGCCTTCTTCCCGGCACGGCCGACCCCGGCGACGCGCTGGTCGGGTGGCCCTCGTCCGGAATCCACTCCAACGGGCTGACGCTGGCTCGCGAGGCGGTCACCCGCGCACACGCCTACACCGACCCGTTTCCGCCGGACCCCGACCGGACAATCGCCCGGGAGTTGCTGGAGCCGACCCGTCTCTACACCGACCTGCTCGACCCGTTGCGGGCCCACAACGCCCGCGCGGCCGCGCACATCACCGGCGGCGGCTGGACGAATCTGACGCGGATGGGTGCCCACCGCTACGAGGTGACCGACCCGTTTGACGCCCAGCCCGTCTTCGGGTTCGTGCAGGCCGAAGGCGACGTGAGTGACGCGGAGATGCACCGTACGTTCAACATGGGCACGGGCTTTGTAGCCGCCGTCCCCCCGGCCGAGGCGGAAGCCCTGGCTGCCGCGGACAGTGCGGCGCGGGTGGTCGGGGCTGTCGAGGCATCCGACGACGACGGTGTCGTCGAGATTCGTGGGCTCTCGCTTCGCTGACCTGCCGTCACCGGTGACCGGTGACCGGTACCGGGGGCACGCTTTTGTGGGCGGCCGCCCTGGGTGTGGTAGAATGGTGGCAGAGCGCGGTTTGCCACCCTGAGTGTGACTACACGTGCTGGAGAACACGGAATCGATCGGGACTGTCGGCGGCCCCGTCAGGGACGGCGTTGGCGGACTTGCGGGGACGCCAACAGTCGTCAGTGTTAGTGACATCCACGGCTACCTCGGGGCGGCCCATAGCGCACTCCTGACGCTGTCGGAGCACCCCGACTACGACCCGGTCGTCGAGGTCGGACCGGACGGGCGGCTCGGGTGGGCCGGCAACGACTACGTGCTGGTGTTCAACGGTGACCTCGTCGACCGGGGGCCCGACAGCGACCGCGTCATGGCGACGGTTGCCCGTCTCGTCGCACAGGCTGGTCCGGAACGGGTCCGGGTGACCCTCGGCAACCACGAGATGGGGGTGCTCACACCCGACCGGTTTGGCTGGGGGAGGTGGTACTCGGGGAGCCGGTCACCGGCCGAGCGACGGGCGCTTATCGACCGGGTCCGCGCGGGCCATGTCGTCGCCGCGTACAGCGGCCACCGCGTCACCTACGCCCACGCCGGCCGGCCCGACCCGTACGACGCGGGGACGCTGAACGACCAGTTGGTCGCCGCCGTGCCCGGCCTCAAGGCGGCCGTCGGGACGGCCGAGGACCGTGACGCGCAGTTGGCCGCTATCGAGGCCTACCCCGACATCTTCGGGCTGGGTGGGCGGACCGGGCGCGGCCCCGGGGCGGGTGTGGCGTGGCTGGATTTCAGCCACCTGCCGGGGACCGCACCGCCACAGGTCGTCGGTCATACACGCCACGACAACCCCACCCGCGAGGGGGCGGTCGTCTGCGAGAACGTCATCCGGAACAACATCGACACCGACGGGGGCGAGGCGGTGTTAGTCGAGACGCCGGACCGGCTGGTCGCGCTCGGGCGCGGCGAGGACGGCGGGGTCCACGACCACGAGTTCTCTCTCCCCGTGTAGGCCACCCACCGTCTATTGACCCTCTCACCGTGGCCGCGCGGTCAGGAGATGTGGCGTGCGACGTCGGCCTCGGTGATGATCCCGACAGTCTCGCCGTCCTCGACGACGAGGACAGCGTCGTTGTGGTCGAGGTGGCTGTCGACGGCATCCAGCGTGGCGTCGGGTTCGACCGCGGTCATCGACTCGCCCATCACCTCGGCGACGGGGAGGTCACCGACGTTCTCCTCCGGGCGCTGGCGGATGTCGGAGGTGCCGATCAGCCCCTGTGGGGTCCCCTCACGAACCACCGGGACCTGCGAGTACCCCTTCTCGTTCATAACCCCGGTCGTCTCGTGGACGGAGTCGTCGGGGGCGACGCTGACGACCGGCGAGTGCATCAGGTCTCGCGCCCTGCGGACCCCACCCTCCGCCTCCCCGAGGGCGTCGACGATCCGCCGGAGTGTCGAGAGCCGCGGGTCGACGTCACCCCCTTCGATGCGGGCGATCAGCGGCTGTGAGACGTCGGCCCGCTCGGCGAGTTCGCTCTGGGTCAACTCCAACTCTGTCCGGCGCTCCCGGAGGTCCTCCGGCGTCGGGAGTTCCATATCTGTAGATGCACGACAGTAATATAAAAACCCACCGACCCGCCGACCCACTGACCCACCGCCCGTACGTGGTAGCCGGGCTACTCCTCGCCGGTTTCGACGGTGTCGACGATCTTCAGCGGGACGTCCCGGAGCGCGCCGCCGATGTCGCTTTTGGCGATGCGCTGGGCGTGTTCCTCGCTCTCGGCGTTGAAAACGTCCATCTCCAGGACCAACCCCACCAGGGCGGTGTCGGCGGCGACAAACGCGGAGTCAAAGGGCTCCCCACAGGCCGGGCAGTCGGTGAAGCCGACCTCGACCTCC
Source organism: uncultured Halobacteriales archaeon (assembly GCA_964597715.1). GTDB lineage: Archaea > Halobacteriota > Halobacteria > Halobacteriales > Haloarculaceae > Salinirussus. The sequence goes on along the minus strand of CAZQZE010000014.1, from coordinate 10,458 downwards.
ACGTAGTCCATCTCCTTCTCGTTGAGCCGCTTACCGGCTTCGCTGACGGCCACGCCGATGGCGTCGTCGATGTTCGGCACGTCGTGAACCAGCCAGGCGGCCTCCAGCACGACCGTGTAGTTCATACCCAACTGTCGCCCGGCCACCTACACGTCTCTTTTGGATTCCGGCCGTCTGCGCCGAGCGCCTGCCACACCCATCTACGATGCGCATGTCACCCCGATAGCACCCATAAGTTATGCAACCACCGCCGGTCGCCTCTCGCTCGATTACACGACTGTCTGCCCAGGCCGCCCCGGAGGGCCGGCTCCCGACCGGCTCGCCCAAACCGCAAGACGGCGCGCCTATCGGCTCGTCACACTGCCCGGTATACTTATATACAAACAGCGGCTGAGTACCGTCTATACCGATGGCATCCCGCCCGTACACCGCAGTGCTGTTCGTGCTGTACCAGCTGAGTCTGTTCGCCGGCATTCTGCTGTTCCCGCTTGCGGTGTTGACCCGCCAGTTTGGCTTCGAACTGCCGGTCCACCGTGTCGTCAGCCGGCTGGGGTCGGCCTACGAGCGGGCCACCTGAGCGCCCAGACGCCCCCGGTTCCCGCGTTTCCGAAGGTTATTAGCCGCTGCCGCCGCTACCGTTGATAATGCAGGATAACGATATCACGCCGCCGCGTCACCCCGCCGCGGCAAAGTTCGACCACGGCCCCTACGAGCCCGAACTGGAGTCGCTACCCGCGCAGGGGGGTAACCGCGAGCGAGACGACGAGACGGTCAACAAGACCGGGACGACAACAATCGGCATCGCCGCCGCCGACGGTGTCGTCGTGGCGACGGACATGCGCGCCTCGCTCGGCGGTCGCTTCGTCTCCAACAAGAACGTCCAGAAGGTCGAACAGATCCACCCGACCGCCGCGCTCACGCTCGTCGGCTCGGTCGGCGGCGCCCAGTCGTTCATCCGGACGCTGCGTGCCGAGGCGAGTCTCTACGAGACCCGCCGGGACAAACGGATGTCGATCAACGCGCTGGCGACGCTGGCCGGGAACTTCGCCCGGGGTGGCCCCTTCCTCGCGATCAACCCCATCCTCGGGGGCGTCGACGACGAGGGCACCCACGTCTACAGCATCGACCCCGCCGGCGGCGTGATGGAGGACGACTACACTGTCACCGGCTCCGGGCTGACCGTCGCCTACGGCACCCTCGAGGACCGCTACGAACCCGATATGAGCGCCGAGGAGGCCGTCGACGTGGCCGCCGCCGGTGTCTCCGCGGCCGCCGAGCGCGACACCGGCTCCGGCAACGGTATCTACATCGCAACGGTCACCGAGGAGGGCGTCGACATCTCCGACTACGACCTCGACGAGTTCGCCGGCTGACGGCCCGTCGCTCGCCCTCTCAGTGCTCCGGCGACGAGCCCCCGGCTCGGACCCCGGCAACCGGGAACCGCGGTGATATTTGTGGCCCACCGCCAAACGGTGTGTATGGACCTGTTCGGGACGGCGGGGATACGTGGACCGGTCACCGAGGTGACGCCCGAGCGTGCGGTGCGGGTCGGGCGGGCGGCCGCCACCGCCGCGGAGGGCGGGGAGTTTGTCGTCGGCCGCGACGGCCGCGAGACCGGTGAGGGGCTGGCCGCTGCCGTCACTGCCGGCCTGCTCGCCGGCGGGGCCGATGTCCGGCGCGCGGGGGTGCTCCCGACGCCGGCGCTCGCCGGCGCCTCCCGCGGGCGCCGTGGCGTGATGGTGACGGCGTCACACAACCCGCCGGCGGACAACGGGTTGAAGCTGTTTGCCGACGGTGTCGAGTACGACCGGGACGCGGAGCAGACCGTCGAGCGGCGGGTCGACGCCGCGGGCGCCGACTGGGACCGCTGGGGCGGCGCCGAGCGTGTCGGTGTCCTCGAGGAATACCGTGACGCCGTCACCGATTACGCCGCCGGGCACGGGGCCGGCGCCGACGGTCTGCGGGTGGCCGTCGACTGTGGCAACGGGGTGGCGGGTCTCGCGACCCCGCAGGTGCTGACCGGGCTCGGGGCCGAGGTGCGGGCGCTGAACGCCACTGTCGACGGTCACTTTCCCGCCCGCCAGTCCAAACCGACCCCGGAGAGTCTCGCGGACCTGCGGGCCTTTGTCGCCGACGGCGCGGACCTGGGGGTCGGCCACGACGGCGACGCCGACCGGGTCGTGGTCGTCGACGGCGACGGCGAGGTGGTCCACGAGGACACCGTTCTCGCCGTCCTCGCCGAGCACTACACCCGGGCCAGCGACGCCGGCGACCCCGTGGTCGTGACGACCCCGAACGCCTCGGGCCGGGTCGACGAGCGCGTTCGGGAGGCGGGCGGGCGCGTCGAGCGTGTCCGACTCGGCGCCCTCCACGAGGGGGTCGCAGCCGCCCGTGCCGACGGTGACGAGCGGACAGCGATCACGTTTGCCGCCGAGCCCTGGAAACACATTCACCCCGGACTCGGCGGCTGGATCGACGGTATCGCCTCCGCGGCCGTCTTTACCCGACTGGTCGCCGCCGAGGGCCTGGACGCGCTCCGGGCACCGGTGACCGAGCGACCGTACCGGAAGGTGTCGGTCCCGTGCCCGGACGACCGGAAGGCCACGGCGATGGCCACACTGGAGGAGGCCCTGCCCGGAGTCTTTCCGGAGGCGAGTGTCGACACCGACCACGGGGTCAGGCTCGACCTGCCCGACGGCTCGTGGACGCTCGTCAGACCCAGCGGGACCGAGCCCTGTGTCAGGATATACGCCGAGAGCGAGGACGTCGACGCGCTCGTGGCGACCGTTCGGGAGCGTGTCGAGGCGGCTGTCGAGTGATCAGAGGCCGCTGACGAAAACGGTGACCCACTGCGAGAGGTCCTCCCGCTCGGTGACCTCGACGCTCGTGACCCACTTGACCCACTGAAATCCCCGCCGGCCCGGCGCGACCAGCCGCAGGGGGGCGCCGTGGCCGTGCGTCAGCCGGTCGCCGCCGACGTGGGTCGCCAGCAGGCACCCGCGGGCCTCCGCCATTGGGACGGACCACTTGTAGCCGGTCACGGAGCGAAAGCGGACCCACTCCCCCTCGGAGGCGGGGGTCGAGCGGTCGAGCAACTCGCCGACCCTGACCCCCTGCCACTCGCGCTCGGCGTACCAGCCGCTTGTGCAGTCGAGCACCGCAGTCTGTGCCTCACCCGCGCCCTCGAGCAACTGGTCGTAGCCGTAGCTCGTCGGTGACTCGACTGCGCCACCCACGGAGAGCTGCCACCTGTCGGTGTCGACGGGGTCGGGGTCGTCGGCGACCCAGGAGGTGACAGGGAAGTTGTTGCCCGCGCCGCCGGCCTCCTTCGACCCGGTGAACCGCCGGCCGGCCCCGGCAAGCGCCTGCTGGAGCCGCCAGAGGACCGTCCCACCGGCCAGCAGGGCGCCAAACTGGAGTGCGCTGCGCCGGCCTTCCCGCTCGACCTCGGCCCGGCGGGGCCACCGGAAGCGGTGTCGGAAGTGCCACACCAACACCGGGACGACCAGTGCCCCCAGTAGCATATGTACCGTGAGGAGGGTAACGGGGCCAACCCAGACCAGGCCGGCAAAGACCCAGTAGACGCCGGTGCCGAGCGCGGCGAGTGCGAGGACGGCGAGGAGTACCGAGACGGGGGTTCCCCGGTCCCAGGCTCTCGACCGGGTCAGACGAGGCCGGACCCGCCGGAGTTTGAACCCCACCAGGACGGCGAGGACGAGTCCGCCGACCGAGTGAAGGACAAACAGCCACGCGCCCCCCGGGGTGCCGGTCACCAGACTCACGAGCCCCGTGACCACCAGCGCCGCGACCGAGACGAGGATACCCCAGTCGACGAGGCTCGCAGGCGGCTCGAGGCGGGACCGCTGCGTCATACCTCCCGTAGGACCCGGACGGTCTTGATTCGTTGGGCAGGGGTCGGCGCTACACGGCCTCGTGGGGCGGTGGCTATTTGCCTGGCCGGCCCCACGACCGGCCATGCAGGAGTTGCTCGCCGCGGCACGGGAGGCCTACGAGGCTGCGTACGTCCCCTACTCGGAGTACGCGGTCGGGGCCGCACTTCGGGCGGACGACGGCACTGTTTACACAGGCTGTAACGTCGAGAACGCAAACTACTCCAACAGCCTCCACGCCGAGGAGGTGGCGGTCGGGAGCGCGGTCGCCGACGGCCACCGCTCCTTCGAGGCGCTTGCTGTGAGTTCGGCTGCCCGCGACGGCGTCACCCCCTGTGGCATGTGTCGCCAGACCCTTGCCGAGTTCTGTGACGAGGGCTTTGTCGTCGTCTGTGACGGCGACGACCACACCACACACCGGCTCGGCGACCTCCTCCCGGATACCATCACCCGCGAACACCTCGACACATGACCGGGGAGAGCCCGGACGACGACACCGACGACGAGGTCGGCGAGGGCGACGCCCAGTACCACCTAGAGGTCAGGGACGACGAGGTAGCCGACGCGGTCCTCCTGCCCGGTGACCCCGAGCGCGTCGGGAAAGTCACCGAGGGGTGGGACGAGGCGACGGTCGTCGCCGACCACCGCGAGTACCGGACGGCCACCGGCACCGACGACGGAACGCCGATATCGGTCACATCGACGGGGATCGGCTCGCCCTCCGCGGCCATCGCGGTCGAGGAACTGGCCCGCGTCGGCGCGGACACGCTCATCCGTGTGGGGTCGTGTGGCGGGATCCAGCCCGAGACCGACATCGGCGACCTCGTGATCACGAGTGGGGCGGTCCGTCAGGAGGGCACGAGCGCCGAGTACATCCGCGATGACTACCCGGCTGTGGCGGACCACGCGGTCGTCGCCGCCCTCGCCGCGGCGGCCGAGCGGCTGGACTACGACTACCACGTCGGGCTCACGGCCTCGACGGACTCCTTCTACGCGGGCCAGAGCCGCGACGGCTTCGAGGGGTTCCGGGCCCGGGGCAGCGAGGACGACATCGAGGAACTCGTCGCGGCCGGTGTCCTGAACTTCGAGATGGAGGCAAGCGCTATCCTCACGCTCGCGAACGTCTACGGGCTCCGGGCCGGCGCGGTCTGTACAGTCTACGCCGACCGCACCACGGGCGAGTTTCGCGTCGAGGGTGAGCGCCGTGCCGCCCGTACGGCGAGCCTGGCCGTTTCGCTGCTCGCCGAGATGGACGAACGGGTCGAGGGGTCCGGCGCCGACGCCTGGCACGCGGGGCTCGGCGTCGACAGTTGAGCGGCGGCCACAAGCACCGACACGGCACAGGCGCACGACCCGCTACTGACGGGCGAGACGGGCCGGTAGGTCGTTATTGCCGACGGGATACCCGGTGGCGGCTACATATCCGACCAGGCTGACAGCGCCCGGCCGGTCGAGGAGACGTCGCGGATCCAGCGTGCGGCGATAGCCTTCTTGAGGAACTTCGCGGGGAAGCCGCCGAAGGTGTCGACGAAGGGGACGATGAACACGTCGTGGGCAACGGCTGACTCGCCGACCGAGACGACCGTCCCCTTGTCCTTGTGTGTCCACTCCGTGAGCGGTTGGTCACGGACAGCACGGGCAATATTCCTGCCGGCCACCTCGGCGGCCTGCCAGGCGGCCTGGGCGGTCGGCGGGGCCTCCTGTTCCCCGGGCTGGTCGACCAGCGCCGCGTCGCCGAGTGCGAACACCCGCTCGTCCTCGGTCTGGAAGTCCTGTTCGGCGTAGAACCGGTGTGAGCGCTCGTCCTTGTCGACCCCGCAACTCTCCGCGGCCTCCCGGCCGGTGATCCCGCCGGTCCAGACCAGCACGTCGTAGGGGAGTTCGGTGTCCTCGCCGACGTAGACAGCGTCCTCGTCGACCTCGCCGATGAACTCGCCGGTCATGATGTCGACGTCCCGGGCTTCGAGCCGCCTGCGCAGGGCGTTCTGGATGCCGGGGTCGTTGCCGGGAAAGACCTCCTCGAGGCCCTCGACGAGGTGGATGTCGGCCGGGACACTGTGCTCGTCACGGTACTCCGCGACCTCGCCGGCGGTCTGGATGCCCGAGAGACCGGCGCCGCCGACGACCACCTGTGCCGGGTCATCGGGGGTCGCATCCTCTGTGGCCTGCTCCAGGTCCTCGTGGATCCCCAGCGCGTCGTCGAGACACTTGAGGGTGTGGGCGTGCTCCTCGAGCCCCTCGATCCCGAAGAACGCGGTTCGCGAGCCGATCGCCACGAGAACGTAGTCGTAGTCGACCGTTCGCTCGTCCTCGAGGTGGACGGTCCGCTCGTCGACATCGACATCGGCGACCCGCGCCCGGATGAACTCGGTGTCGGGGGCCTTGATCTCCTCGACAGGGATCGTCACCTTCTCCTTTATACTCGGGTCGCGGATACAGCGGTGGGATTCGTGGAGGACGAGGTGGTGGCCGACGTCTGACACCCAGGTGATGTCGGCCTCGCCGTTGAGTGTGGACTGGAGGCTCTTTACCGCCCCAGCCCCACCATACCCCGAACCGAGCACGACAACCTGTTCTGCCATACCCCCGACTTGTAGTGTGGCGATACAAAGCCTACGAAATCCCGGGGCCGAGAGGTGTGGTACCGACCCACGCGCCTCTCGCCTGGCTCCCCACTCAGTGGGCGGGCTCGTCGACGGGCGCCTGCATATCGTCGATGGTCAGGATGAGCACGTTGTTGGTGTCGTCTTTCCCCTCGAGGGTGCCGATGATCTGCAGCTTCGAGAGTGGCGTCGGACCGACGGTCACCTTGTCACTCTCGTGGAAGTCCCCGACAGGCCCGCGGAGCTTGATCTCCGCGCGGCAGGCCTCGGGGTGGTGGACGCTCGTCAGGTCGATCTCCTCGACGTTCGCATCCCCGACGAGGTCGCCGTTGTGAAAGAGCGGCACGTCCGCGGCGTGGTCGAGGTCCTGGATCTGCAAGGCGTCGTAGGCCTTTGCCGTTGGCTTGTAGCCACCTTTTGGGCCTGGTACCCCCTCGACCAGTTGGAGGGCCTTCAGACTCTGCATCTGGTTGCGGATCGTCCCCGGGTTGCGGTCGACCTGGTTGGCGATCGCCTCACCCTTTACCGCGGTCTCGTCGTCCTGGTAGAGATTGACAAGTTCCTGGAGGATATTCTGTTGGCTCGGTGTGAGTTCGATTGATGACATGATACACTGTTTGCTGCTCGTTTCCTTAAACCCGGCGGTGACCCGACCGAACCTGCCGAGTCCGGGGGTTTCGGGTGACGACTCACGTCCGTGCGCGCCGGGTCGCGGGGGCCTATCGTCGGACCACCGGTCACCCGGTCCCGGTCCGTCGGCTGCCGTCTCGACGACAGGGGACGCGACCGGGGGCTCAGGATCCGAACGTTCTTGCCGTGCCCGCCGATTGCACGACCATGCAGGGTGCTCGTGTGCTCGTCACCGGCGGTGCGGGCTTTATCGGCTCGAATCTCGCCAACCGCCTCGCCACCGACAACGACGTCATCGCTCTCGACGACCGCTATCTCGGGACACCCGAGAACCTCGACGACAGCGTCGAGTTCGTCGAGAAAAGCGTGCTCGACGACGACCTCCCGACCGACGTCGACGTGGTCTTTCACCTCGCCGCGCTCTCCTCGTACAAGATGCACGAGGACGACCCTACCCGTGGGGCTCGCGTCAACATCGAGGGCTTTGTGAACACCGTCGACCAGGCCCGCCAGGACGGCTGCGAGCACGTCGTTTACGCGTCGACATCCTCGATCTACGGCTCCCGGACCGAGCCCTCACCCGAGGACATGGCCGTCACGACAAACACCGCCTACGAGGCCTCGAAACTCGGCCGGGAACGCTACGGCGAGTACTTCCACAACCACTACGGGATGACGACCTGCGGGCTGCGCTTCTTCTCGGTCTACCAGGGCTACGGCGGTGCCGAGGAGCACAAAGGCGAGTACGCCAACCTGATCGCCCAGTTTGCCGACGACATCGCCAACGGCCGCTCGCCGGAGGTCTGGGGCGACGGCACCCAGACCCGCGACTTTACCCACGTCGACGATATCGTCCGCGGGGTCGAACTCGCCGCCGACCACGGGTGCCAGGGGGTCTACAACCTCGGCACCGGCCAGCAGTACAGCTTCAACGAACTCGTCGACCGCCTCAACGACATCCTCGGCACCGACGTCGAGCCGACGTACGCGGAGGGGTATATGCCCGACCACGTTTACGTCCACGACACCATGGCCGACGCCACGAAGATCCACGAGGCCACCGGCTGGGAGCCCGAGACCGGCTTCGAGGAGGGGCTCCGCCGGGTCTGCGCACAGTACGACTGACACCGGCGTCCACAGCTCCGGGCGTGTCAGGTGTCCGGCCGCGGGTCACGCCCACACGAGGGTCCACGCCCAAATCTACGACCCCGCCCGGCCGACGTGTCCCCCGAACGACCGGGCCGCAATCGGCCGGCGGGGGACGGGCGAGGGCATTAGTGTCACCGGGTCCAACGGGTCGGTATGAGCCTCCTTACAGAGCCGTTTCTCGACGACGACGAGGACGCGGCGGCCGTCCAGGCATACGCGGCGGCTGGGGCGCGCACAGGCGCGTCACTCGGTGCCCGGACGGGACCGGTCGGCGCGGGTGTCGGGGCGGGCCTCGGCGGCGCAGCCGGGTACATTGTCGGCTACGGCGTGACCGGTGTTGCTCCCGGCACCGACCCCGACGCCCAGGACCGGGCGTCCGACGACAGCGACGACGGTGACGGCCCGGTGACGGTCACTGTCACCGAGGAGAGTGCCGGAGCGGACTGACTCGCTGTGGGTATCCCGGGTGCTCTGAGGTGCACCCCGGTTCGTGCCTCACACAACCTGGGGCCGTTACTCGGCCGCGTCCTCCTCGCCGCCCGGCAGGACCGTCACGCTCGCGACGGCGTCGCCGCCCTCCACTTCCATCACGTTCACACCCTTGGTGTTCCGGCCGACCGTCGAGATGTCCCCGACAGGACACCGCATCACCTGCCCGTCTCTGCTCATGACGACAATGTGGTCGTCGGCTGCGACGGTCTTTGCGGTCGTGACGGGGCCGTTTCGCTCGTCGGTCTTGATATCGACCAGCCCTTTGCCGTACCGGGACTGGGGACGGTACTCCGAGAGGGAGGTGCGCTTGCCGTACCCCCGTTCTGTGACCGTGAGCAGCGCCCGCTCGTCGGCGTCGTCCGTGGCGACCATCGCGGCCACACGGTCGCCGTCACGGAGTTCGACCCCGCGGACCCCGCGTGCGGTCCGGCCCATCTCGCGGACCTCGCTCTCGTCGAAGCGGATCGTCATGCCGGCCTCGGTGGCGATGACCAGGTCGCGGCTACCGTCGGTGACCCCGACGTCGACCAGTTCGTCCCCCTCGTCGAGGCTGGCTGCGATGATCCCCGTCGAGAGGATATTCTCGAACGCCCCACAGGACGCACGCTTGACATAGCCCTGCCGGGTGACCATCGTGATGCACTCCTCGGCGTCGAACTCGCTGGTGCTGACGACCGCGGTGACCTCCTCGTCGTCGTCCAGGTCGATGAGGTTGACCGCGGATTTCCCCCGCGCGGTGCGGGACATCTCGGGGACCTCGTAGGTCTTCAACCGGTAGACCTGCCCGTGGTTGGTGAAACACAGCAGGTAGTCGTGGCTGTTGGCGCGGAAGACCTTCGAGACCCGGTCACCGTCCTTCGGGTCGCCGCCGATGATACCCTTGCCGCCACGGTTCTGCGGGTCGAAGGTGTCGGCGGGCATCCGCTTGATGTAGTCCTGCTCGGTGACGGCCACCAGACAGTCCTCCTCGGGAATGAGGTCCTCGTGGGTGACCTGCCCCTCGGCCTCCAGGATCGCTGTCCGACGGTCGTCGTCGTACTCCGCCTTGATCTCCTGTAACTCCGACTTGATGACGCCGAGCAGCTTCGCCTCGTCGGCCAGGACGGACTCGAGGTACCCGATGGTCTCCTGGACAGTCTCGTACTCCTCGGCGATCTCGGCCTCCTCCATCGACGTCAGCGAGCCGAGTTGCATCCGCACGATGTGCTCGGCCTGTGGCTCCGAGAGGTCGAAGTCGGTCTGCAGGGCATCGACGGCGGCCGAGCGGTCGTCACTGTTCCGGATGGTCTCGACGACGTCTTCGACCTGTTCGAGCGCCGCCAGCCGCCCCTCCAGGATGTGCGCGCGGTCCTCGGCCTCCGCGAGGTCGTGTTCGGAGCGCCGGCGGACGACCTCCGTGCGGTGGGCGACGTACGCCGCCAGGGTCTCCTTCAGGTCCAACACCTCGGGCTGGCCGTCGACCAGCGCGATGTTGGTGACCCCGAAGGTGGATTCGAGGTGGTGCTCGAGCAACTGGTTCTCGACGACGTCGGCGTTGGCCCCGCGCTTGAGTTCGACGACGATCCGGACGCCGTTGCGGTCGGACTCGTCGCGCAGGTCGGCAACCCCCTCGATGGTGCCCTCGGTGACGTCCTCGGCAATCCGCTCGACGACGCGGGCCTTGTTCTCCTGGTAGGGGAGTTCGGTGACGACGA